>JAFDFW010000003.1 GCA_019309605.1 Deltaproteobacteria bacterium
GCCGAAGAGCGAGGAGACAAATGCGCACAAAAAGCACAGAACGCCGAAGCAGGGACACCTGCGACGAACACTCTCACCCAACTGAACACTCTTCCTCTTCATCAACCAACCAACAGTCTGCCAGACCTTTAAGCTAAAAGGGTGAAATTCGAACCGAACCCTCGTCCCCTCAAGAGAGCAAGCTAACCGCTTTGCCCCGAATTGCAAAGTGATTCCCGCTCGTCTTACGTAACATATACTGGGCCCAGCCGTACCGCCCGACCGGGAGCGCCCTCAAGCCCCAAAGTCGAAAGCCCGGGCACTGCCGGGCTTCAAGCTAAGTATATGAAATAACTCTTAGCTTACTGTGCACCAGGTGTGCCGCGACGTAGGTAAGCGGGAATGTCGAGAACTGCCTCATCGTGCAGCGCGCTAGCACCAAATGCCCTCGTCCCTGCAGTCTGCGGGACGGCCGCAGGCACGCCCTCGAGGGTCGAGGAGAAATCCTCGGCTCGTACCGGCGCGCCTCGCGTAGCCCTATTGGCGGAAGCACCGTTGGCGCTCTGATCGCTCGATACCGCGCGGTGAAGACCGAGCGGTATCGGCGACTGCGCCATCTTCTCGAACCCCGTTGCGATGACCGTCACCTTCACGGTGTCCGCCAGATCAGGATCGGTGACGACTCCGAAGATGATTTCTGCATCCTCGTGTGCTGCCTGCTGAACCAAGCCGGCCGCCTCGTTGATCTCGCGGAGCTTGATGTCGGGCCCCGCGGTGAAGTTGATGAGGATGCCCGTCGCACCCTGCACCGAGACCTCGTCGAGAAGCGGCGAATTCACCGCCATCTCGGCCGCCTCGAGTGCCCGACGATCGCCCTTGGCGATACCGGTGCCCATCAGCGCGCGTCCGTTGTTCACCATGATGGTCTTCACGTCGGCGAAGTCGACGTTGATCATGCCGGCGTTGATGATGAGGTCGCTGATGCCCTGAACCGCTTGGAGCAACACGTCGTCGGCGCGCGCAAACGCATCGAGCATCGTGATGTCGTCGTCGCCGAGCGCGAAGAGGCGCTGGTTCGGAATCGTGATGATGCTGTCGACCGTGTCGATCAGCTCTTGCACACCGCGCTCGGCGTTCTTCGAGCGCTTACGCCCCTCGAAGAGGAAAGGCTTGGTCACGACGCCAACGGTCAACGCACCCTGGTCGTGCGCCACCTGCGAGATGATGGGAGCCGCACCCGTGCCCGTGCCGCCGCCCATTCCGGCGGTAATGAACACCATGTCCGCGCCTTCCAACGCCTCGGACAGACGCTGCACGTCCTCGAGTGCGGCCTTTCGGCCCACGTCGGGATTGCCACCCGCCCCGAGACCGCGCGTGAGCTGCGGGCCGAGTTGGATTTTCACGGGAGCAAGACTGCGGTCCAACGCTTGCGCGTCGGTGTTGGCCGCAATGAACTCGACGCCGTCGAGCCCGCCTTGAATCATCGTGTTGAGCGCGTTGCCGCCGCTGCCACCGACGCCTAGGACTTTGATACGTGCATGAAGCTCTGCGTCGTCCGCGAACTCGATCGAGATAGCCATCGATTCCTCCTAAAAAACTTCCCTAAACCACGCGCCAATCTTGCGACTGAGTCCACGACTCGTGGCCACTTCGACGGTGCGCTCGGGCGCGGACGTTCCCGTTAGTTGCTCCGCTCCGTGCTTCACCAATCCAACGCCTGTTGCGTAGGACGGGCTCTTCACGACGTCCACCAATCCACCGATGCCCGTGGGTGCACCACGACGTACCGGCAGGCCGAGCACTTCCTCGGCAAGCTCTGGCAATCCATCCAGGAGCGTCGTCCCACCGGTGACGATCGCTCCAGAAGCCAACATGTCCATGTAGCCGGTCTCGGCAATGACGTGACGACACGCGGCAAAGATCTCTTCCACACGGGGCTCGATGATGTCGCAGAGCACCCTACGGGGCAGCGAGCGCGAAGGCCTGCCTCCGACCGAAGGCACCTCGATAGTTTCGTCGTCGTCCACCATGCGGGATGCGGCACAGCCGTACTTAATTTTGATGCGCTCGGCCTCGGCCATCGGGGTACGCAGACCCGTGGCGATGTCGCTCGTGAGGTTGATCCCGCCAATCGGAATCGAGCTCGTGTGCACGACCGCACCGTCGACGTAGATGATGATGTCTGAGGTGCCGCCACCGACGTCGATGAGAACCCCGCCGATCTCGCGCTCGTCGCCGCTGAGCACTGCGTGTGCACTGGCGAGCGGCTGCAACACGACCTCTTCGACGAAGAGGTCGCAACGCTCGGCGCACTTGGTAACGTTGGCCACGCTCGTCGATGCGGCGGTCACCATGTGCACGCGCGCTTCCAGCCGAACCCCTGCCATGCCGATGGGTTCCTTGATGCCGTCTTGTTCGTCGACGATGTACTCTTGCGGGAGCACGTGAATCACTTGGCGGTCACCGGGCAGAGGCACGGCCTTGGCCTGCTCGAGCACACGGGTGACGTCTTCAATCGCGACCTCGCGGTTGGCGATGGCTGCAACCCCGTCTTGGTTCATGCCGCGCACATGGCTACCAGCGATGCCGGCGTAGACCGCGTTGATCTCGACGCCCGCCATGGTCTCGGCTTGCTCGACCGCCGCGCGAATCGCCTGGACCGTCGATTCGATGTTGACGACGACGCCTTTCTTCAAACCCTTTGAAGGTACGGAGCCTATCCCGATGATGTCTAGGCCTTCTTCGGTCTGCTCCGCAACGATCGCGCAGACCTTTGTCGAACCCAAATCCAACCCTGCAATGATCTCGTGTTCCGCCATCCCTGCCTCTCTCTGACCCATACCGAAACGGGTTTTGGCAGGACAACTTTTGTGCAGAAAAAAATGGGGTGAAATGCACTTTTCCTGCGCTAAAAATTAACCCTTTGAAGAAGAGCACTGTCCCCTCTTTGGTCAGGGGAGGCGGACGGTGACTCGTTCGGGACTTCGAACGTTGTCGAGGTATACGTAGGAAGGTCGCGTTTTCTCTCGGGCAAGTCGTTCGAGGACTTGCCGGAGGCGACGAAGCTTCTGGCGATGTTGGCCGTTGCCTAGGCGCACGTTCATGCCGTCGTTGCCGACGAAGAGCTCGATGCCGTTGGCACCTTCGAAATGAATTTCCGATACGGGCTCCCGCTTCGCGAGGCCTGCGCCTTCATAGTCTTGGAGGAGCGCCATCGAATGGAGGAGAATCGCGGTCCGGTAATCGAGGTCGTCGTAGAAACGCTCGGACGCGATGCCCGTAATGACCGGCAGGTCGACAGGATCGTCGACGCCCAGGCGTTTGAAGACCGCGCCTTCATCGCTCACCAGATACAGCTGATCCAAGGCAACCAAGGCGACCGGTTTGCGCTCTACGATTTCGATTCGAACACGCCCGGGAAGCTTCCGCAGCACAGTTGCCTCTTCGATCCATGGATGCTGAAGCAAGTAATTTCGAGTACCTTCGGTCGAAACCTCGAAAATATTTGAACCAACCTGGAGACGGGCAGCCCGACGAACGTCGATGTCCTCGAGTTGATGGTTGCCCTCGATGATAATCTCCCCAATCGCGAACGCATCGGCGCTGTGGGCATACTGGACGGCGCGGTCGCCGAGCCAGACCAACGCGGCCAGCGCCAGCCCGAGCACGGCAGCCTGTGCCATGCGGCGGAGCATGCCCCGCCGCCGGATCACCCAGCCGACCACGTTCTCCCGAAGGCTCACCGTCCGTTCACGCCAGCTCCTCTTGGGCTCGGTCCGGCGCGGCTTCTTCGGGGCGGCTCTTCGTCGATTCTGGCTGCGATCGGCGGGGGCCGCCTTCCTTGCGACCTTTTTGCGAGGCGTCTTCTTCGGAGCTGCCCTTCGGGGCGACTTTCTCGGAGCAGTCTTCTTGGCCGCAACGTTCTTGCGGGCCGGCCGCTGGGCGGCCTTCTTCTTCTCCACCGGCTTCTTTTGAATCGGTTTCTTACGCGCCGGCTTCTTCCCGCCTGTCGATGGGGCCCGCCGACGGTTCATCGGCGGAGCACCTCGAGGAGCTCCTGACCGGTGCGCGTGATGTCCCCGGCGCCCAGCGTGATCACGACGTCGCCCGGAAGAGCTCGCGCACCAATCGCTTCGGCCAAATCCTTCCGGTCTTCCACCAAGGTCACGTCCCGATGCCCGTGCGCGCGAATTGCATCAGCCAGTCGACGCGCATCGGCCCCTTCGATTGGTTTCTCGCCCGCGGCGTAGACCTCGGTCAAGAATAGGACATCGGCTCGATTGAAGGCTCTCGTCAGCTCATCGAACAGGTCCCGCGTTCTCGTGTAGCGATGCGGCTGGAAAGCGACGATGATGCGCTCGCCGTAGGCTTTCTGCGCGGCCTCGAGGGTGACTTCGACCTCGGCCGGGTGGTGTCCGTAGTCGTCGACTACGGTGACCCCGGCCTCTTCGCCAACGACCGAGAAGCGCCGCTGAACGCCCTCGAAGCTTCGCAACGCCGAGCGAACCTGATCGTGGTCGACTCGGAGCTCGTCCGCGACGGCGATAGTTGCAAGCGCATTCAGCACATTGTGAATACCTGGCATCCGAACCTCGAACTGACCCAAGCTTTTACCGTGGTGATCGACGTCGAAGCCCACCGACAGGCCGGAGAACACTGGGTTGCGGGCTCGGTAGTCTGCCTGCGCCGAGAACCCGTAAGTCACGATGCGCTTGTCGAGCCGCGGCAAGACGTCCTGGACGTTGGGATGATCGAGACAGGCAATGACCAGTCCGTAGAAAGGAACTCGATTCGCGAAATCCACGAAGGCTTCCTTCACGGCGTCGAGGCTTCCGTAGTGGTCGAGATGCTCCGGATCGATGTTCGTGATCACCGCGACCGAAGGGATGAGATGGTGGAAAGAGCCGTCGGACTCGTCGGCCTCCGCCACCAGCAGGTCTCCGGCGCCCATGGCAGCGCCCGAGCCGAGCGCGTTGAGCTTGCCCCCGATGATCACGGTCGGGTCCAGGCCCGCGCCCCGCAGAACAGTCGCTACTAAGGACGTCGTCGTGGTCTTGCCGTGGGAGCCGGCGATCGCGATGCCATCTTTGAGCCTCATCAGCTCGCCGAGCATTTCCGCCCGCGGAATGACGGGCACCCCTGCCCTGCGTGCCGCGACCAACTCCGGATTGGTCGGTGGCACCGCCGAAGAAAAGACGACGACGTCAGCTTCGGCCACCTGTTCGGCCTCGTGGCCGACATAAATCTTCGCGCCTTTTTCAGCAAGGCGCCGCGTGTAGTCGTTGTCGCGGAGGTCGGACCCGGTCACTTCGAAGCCGGAGTCGAGAAGCACCTCCGCGATGCCGCTCATCCCAACGCCGCCGACGCCTACAAAATGGATGGACCGAATTCTACCGCGAAACATGGTCGCTTACTCCCACACGGCTCCATCGACGACAACCGGGCGGCGTGGGCGATGAGTGGCAGAACGCAAGGCGACTTCGGGACAGCCCAGCCGAAGCATGGGCGACACACCGAGGCCACTATACTGCACACCCCAGGGCGGCTCGCTTTCGGACGCCTCCACGGATTCCCCCGTGGGATCCGCGCCCGCAAGCCAGCCCATCATGTCATCGACGATGGCAGCAGCGGCATCGGGCCTCCCGTGGTCGCGCGCCGCGCGGGCCATGGCCTGGCGTTGCGAGGGGTCGTCAAGCAGGCCTCCAATGAGCTCCCCAAACGCATCGACCTCGAGCTCCGACTCTCGAATGCAGATCGACGCGCCCTGCTCTTCGAGCGCCTTCGCGTTCTTGGCTTGGTGGTCGTCGGCGGCAAACGGGAACGGAATCAAGATGGACGGACGGCCGATCGCGCAAAGCTCGGCCAGGGTGGTGGCCCCTGCCCGGGCCACGATCAAGGCGGCATTCGAATAGGCGCGCGCGATCTCATCGATGAACGTGACGACCCTGGCGCGGATGCCGAGCTCCCGATAGGTCGCCTCGACCTCGTCGCGCATCGACTCGCCGGTTTGGTGCACGACCTCGATATCACGATTGGCAAGGCCCGCCCGCGCCAGCGCGCGGGGCACATCCTCGTTCAGCTTCCTGGCGCCCTGCGATCCGCCGAGGACGAGCACCGTGCGCGCACGTGACTCGAAGCCTTCGGGATCCGCGATCGCGAGGCGCGCGTGCTCGACGAACTCGTGCCGAACCGGATTGCCAGTCACTCTGGACTTGCTCTTCCCGAAGACCGCTTCGGTCTGCTCGAAGGTGATGTACGCGCGGTCGACGAACGGAGCGAGGATGCGGTTGGTCATCCCAACGTGCGCGTTCTGCTCGAGAAGCGCAGTGGGCCTCCCCGAAAGCGAAGCAGAGAGCAGCACGGGACCGGACGCGTAGCCGCCGACGCCCAGCACTAGGTCCGGCTCGAAATCTCGCATGAGAGACGACGCTTGCCTCATCGCCGTCGGAATGCGCGCCAAGCTCTTGAACCGTGCACCCACCCCCTGACCTTTGAGAGGAGTCACGTTCAGAAACTCCAAGGCTTCGCCGCGGCTCGGAAGAATGCGCGCCTCGATGCCGCGAGCCGTGCCCACGAATCTCACCTCGAGACCGGGAACCCGGCGCCGAAGCTCCTCCACGACGGCCAGCCCCGGGAAGAGATGCCCCCCCGTGCCGCCACCGGCGACCATGATGCGTTGGATCATCGTGTACCTCCCGTGACCGTTGTCAGCCGCGGCTGTGGCCTCCTGGGTTTGTTGGACTCCGGGGCTTCTACTGCCCGCGACACCCCGTAACGCGAAGTATTGAGGATGATGCCAGCCGCAGCGGCGTTCACGAGCAGTGAGGAGCCACCGTAGCTGACGAAAGGAAGCGCGAGACCTTTGGTGGGCAGGAGGCCCATCGCAACCGCCAAGTTCGTGAATGCCTGAAGGCCGATGAACAATGTCATTCCGGCCGCGAGGTAGCCGGCGTACTCGTCTTGGGCGCGCCACGCCGCGCGAAGGCCGCGAAAGACGACCCAGCCGAAGGCCGCACAGAGGAGCACGACACCGATGAAGCCGAGCTCTTCTCCGATGATCGCGCTGATGAAATCAGTGTGCGCCTCCGGCAAGAACAGCAGCTTCTGACGCCCGTCGCCGAGACCGACGCCGGTCCACCCTCCGGAGCCAAAGCTCATCAGCGACTCCGTGATTTGGTAGCCGGCACCCTGCCTATGCTCGAATGGCTCGAGGAACGCTGTGATGCGGCGCATTCGGTAAGGGGACGACGCAATGGCGGCGTAGCCGACCGGCAGCGCAACCAAAACGCAGCCGAGCAGGTAGCCCGCTTTGGCGCCCGCCGCGAAAAGCACGACGAAGGTCAGGAGGGCGATCATCACCGCACTACCGAAGTCGGGCTGCGCCAGGCACAGGAGCATCAACAGGCCGGCGACGAGCACGTGCGGCAGGAACCCGATCGAGAATGTTCTCACTCGGTTGGACTTCTTCGCCAAAGAATGCGCGAGCCACAGGATCATGGCGAGCTTGGCGAGCTCCGCGGGCTGCACATTCACGGGGCCCACGGCGAGCCAGCGAGTCGCGCCACCCGCGCTCCGACCGAATCCAAGCGCGACGGCGATCATCAGCAGCGTGGCGATCAGCAAAACGGGATAAGTCGACCGGCGGAGCAAGCCGATGTCGATGCGGGTGAAGATGAACAGGACCACGAATGCGACGGCTGCAAACACCGTCTGTCGGATCAGGAAGTGGAACCCGTTGCCGAACGTGTTGTTCGCGTAGACCGCGCTTGCGCTGTAGACCATCACCACGCCGAACGCGATCAATCCGACGAGCGTGGCCGCGAGCGTGACGTCGGGCGGTCCCGGATCCATCGGGGGCGTGGGTTTCGAGGCGCGGGTCATCGTAGCTCTCCCAGGGTTTCGACGGCTCGTTGGAACTGCTCTCCGCGCTCTGCGTACGAGCGGAACATGTCGAAGCTCGAGCACGCTGGCGCGAGCAGCACCGTGTCTCCGGGTCGGGCCAGCGCAGCAGCGTGCGTCACCGCATCATTCATCGAGTTCGCGTGTCGGATCTCGACAGGGGAGTCCGCAAACGCACGCCGCAATAGCGAGGCTGCCTCTCCAAGCACCACCACCGCCCGGCCCTCCTTCGACATGCGCTGCCGAATGGGCTGGTAGCTGCCTCCCTTGTCGACCCCGCCCGCAATGAGAACGATCTTGCCTTTGGACCCCGTCAGCCCGTCGATCGAAGCGACCGCCGCGCCGACGTTGGTAGCCTTGGAATCGTCGATGTACTCGACGCCATCGACCGAGCGGACGAACTGCGTGCGGTGGGCCAGGCCTTTGAACTCGCGGAGAACCGCGGCAATGTCGTCGTCTCTGACGCCTAGCAAGCGCGCGGCCAGCACCGCCGCGCAGGCGTTCGACACGTTGTGCGAGCCACGAATCTTGAGCTCCTCGACCGGAACACGGAGGGAGCTTCGCGTGTCGGTGAGCACGCCATCCATCACGCGAACGTCACCGATCCGCCCGCCGAACAGCACCACGCTGCCGTCGTGGTCGATGAGTTCGCGAAGATCGGGGGCGTCGGCGGGAAGAACGGCGAAATCGTCGGCGTCCTGCCGCTCGAAGATGCGGGCCTTCGCCGCCGCGTACGCGTCGAACGAAGGGTAGCGGTCGAGGTGGTCTGGGGTGATGTTGAGCAAGACGGCGACGTGGGCCTTCATCTGCGAGACGCGTTCCAGTTGGAAGCTCGATAGCTCGACGATGACGAGGCCAGCCGCGCCCCCGGCATCGGTTCCTGCGGCCTCGATCATGGGGCGACCCAAGTTTCCCCCGACGAACACCGGGCGTCCGAGGCAGCGGCTCATCTCCCCGATCAAGGTCGTGACGGTGCTCTTGCCGTTGGTTCCAGTGATCGCGACGATCGGCGCCTCGATGAAGCGCGCGGCAAGCTCTACCTCGCTCACGACGGGCACACCACGGTCCTCGGCGCGGTCGAGCTGCGCGAGGGGCGGCACGCCCGGCGACACTACGATGAGGTCCAAGTGCTCGAACGCGCTATCGGGATGCCCACCCAGCACCAGCTCCGCACCGAGCGCCTCCGCCTCGCTTGCCGCGACGCCGAGCGCTTCACGGTCTCGTTGGTCGTTGACCCGGACCCGCGCACCACGCTCTATCAAGAAGCGCACGACGGCCAGCCCGCTCTCTCCGAGCCCGACCACCATCGCGTTCTTCTGAAGGAGCTCCACGGTCATCTCAACTTCAACGTGGCCAGGCTGAACACGGCCAGGACGATCGCAATGATCCAGAAGCGAACGATGACCCGGGGCTCGGGCCAACCTTTCTTCTCGAAGTGATGGTGAATGGGCGCCATCAGGAAGATGCGCCTGCCTGTGAGACGGAAGTAGCCAACCTGCAGGATGACGCTCACCGCTTCGACTACGAAGATGCCGCCGAGAATCACCGAGAGGAGCTCGTTCTTGGTCAGCACCGCTAGAGCGCCCAGGCCCCCACCGAGGGCGAGGGATCCGACATCGCCCATGAAGACCTGAGCCGGATATGTGTTGTACCAAAGGAACCCAAATCCGACGCCAACCATCGAAGCGGCGAAGATGCTGAGCTCCCCGGCGCTCTCGATGTGCGGGATGTCGAGGTACCCGGCGACTACGTTGCCGAACAAAGTCAGGCCCGCGAGGTACGCCAGGATCGCGTACGTGCCTGCGGAAATCATGACGGGACCAATCGCCAGACCGTCGAGGCCGTCCGTTAGGTTCACCGCGTTGGAGGTCCCGACGATGACGAACGACGAGAAGATCACGTACAGCCAGGGCGGCAACTCGATCGGATATTTCGAAAATGCGAAGAACGGCACGGCGAGCCGGTGGCGGATTTCGAGCCAGTCGCTCGGAAGGCCCGCCTCGCCGTAGTAGAGCCAGCTGCACACGAGGATCGCAGTGCTGAACTGCAGTAGAAGCTTGTACCGGCCTGAGAGTCCGCCGGTCGACCGTGTCCGAATCTTGGACGTATCGTCGATGTAGCCGACGACGCCATAAGCAACCGTGATCGACGTCACGACCCAGACCATCGCATTCGAGGGGTCTGCCCACAGCACGGTGGACAGGACGAGCGCGAGCAGCATGAGGGCGCCGCCCATCGTCGGCGTGCCAGCCTTGGCGTAATGCGACTCCGGGCCTTCGGCGCGAATGACCTGCCCGATCTGCTTCCGCTGCAAGCGGCGAATGAACCAGGGATAGAGCCCAAAGGTCAGCAAGAGCGATGTCATCGTCGCCATGAGGAAACGGAACGGCACGTACCGAAGGACGTTGAGAAACGACAAGGATTCGTGCGTGTGCAACGGATAGAGCAGGTAGTAAATCATCGTTGCTCTCCGCCGAGGAGCGGGGCGATCACGCGCTCCATCTCCATTGACCGCGACCCTTTCACCAATACGACGGCGTTCAAGGGGAGCCGGCCCGACAGTCCTCCGCATCCGGCCGCATCCGCGAACCAAAGCGTGTCCGCGCCGCGAGCCTTCGCCGTCGTGACGGCCTCATGCATGGCCTCCCCACAGCCCACGAATAGAAACACGCCGGCGTCCGAGACGAGCTCGCCTGCCTTTCGGTGCGCGTCCTCGCTGTGCTCCCCGAGTTCCTTCATGTCGCCGAGGATTGCGACCAGTGGAGCCCCATTCTTCTCGGCGATCGCGCGCGCTGTGTTCAAGGCAACGTCGAGGGATGCGGGGTTAGCGTTGTACGAATCGTCGAGGATGAGGCGGTCGCCGGTCCCGGCCCGGGGCTGCATGCGGCCGGAAGAAGGCGCCACCCCGGCGATTCCGCGAGCGGCATCCTCGAGCGATAGTTCCAACCCAAACGCGATCGCGAGAGCGCCCGCAGCGTTGAGAACTGCTCCCTCCCCCAACAAGCCCATCGCGATCTCGACCTCCTGACCGCGCACCTGGAACCGGGCCTGGGTACCGGCTGCGTCGACCTCCCAATCGAGCACGCGCACGTCGTTCTCAGCCGTGCGGCCATAGAAGAGCTTGCGCTTAGCCCGCACCACCGATGCGCGCTTCTTCAGTGGTGCGTCGTCGCCGTAGGCGACAGCCACGCCGCTCTGCGCAATGGCGTGCAGGAGAGATACTTTCTCGTCGGCCACGGCTTCCGCCGAACCGAGGCCTTCGGTGTGCGCCAGGCTCGCGCGCGTGACGAGGCCCACATCGGGCGCCGCGATCTCGGCCAAACGCGCGATCTCCCCGGGCTCGCTGGTTCCCATCTCGATGACCGCTGTGTCGACCGTCGCGTCCAGCTGGAAGAGCGTCATGGGAACGCCGATTCGGTTGTTGAGGTTGCCGGCGGTCTTGAGCACCGCGTGACCCGCCGACTGCAGTGCGCCGGCCGTGAGGTCTTTCGTGGTCGTCTTGCCGACCGAGCCGGTGATTCCAACAACTTTTCCGGTCCACGCGTCACGGTGAGCCCTCGCGAGGTCACCGAGCGCAATCAACGTGTCGTCGACTTCCAGGGCACTCACGTGGTCCGGAAGTGAAGTTCCCCGCTGCACCATCACTGCAGCCGCACCCGCAGCCGCTGCTTGCGCTGCGAATGCATGCGCATCGAAGCGCTCGCCGCGAAGCGCCACGAACAAATTGCCCGGCTGGATTGCCCGGGAATCCGTGACGACGCCACGAACCTCGTCCCACACAGGCCCGTAACTCGTGGCACGCGTCGCAGAAATGACGTCATCCCGACGGAACTTCGCTTGGTTGGCTGGGATCGGTGTCGCCATCATGCCCCTCCCGCAATGCTCGCAATGGCCGCGCGGGCTTCTTCACGGTCGTCAAAGTGGGTTCGCTCGGTCCCGATGATCTGGCAGGTTTCATGACCCTTGCCCGCCAGGAGCACCGTGTCTCCCGCGCCAGCCGCCCCGATGGCAGCTGCGATCGCCTCTTTGCGATCGATCAGCGTGCAGTAACCCTGGCCCGCGTCGGCGAGCTCGCCAGGTTCGATGAGCTTTCCGCCGGCTTCCTTCGCACCGGCTTCGATTTGCTCGACGATGGACTGAGGATCTTCGCTTCGCGGATTGTCGCTCGTCAGCACGCAGAGGTCGGCCCATTGTGCGCCCACACGACCCATCTGCGGGCGCTTCCCTTTGTCGCGGTCACCACCTGCGCCAAAGACCACGATCAGCCGGTTCGGTGTCACGGCACGCATCGTTTCGAGGACCCGTCGCAACGCGTCGGGCGTGTGCGCGTAGTCCACGAGCACGGCGACATCTTGCGGATGAGCGATCCGTTCGAGCCGACCCGGGCTTCCCCCCGCCGACTCCCAAGCCCTCGCCACGGCATCTAGATCCAGACCGAGCGCATGCGCGCAGCCGAGGGCTACGAGCAGGTTTTCGAGGTTGTGCTCACCAAGCATGGGGCTACGGAGATCGACCGCACCTGCCGGTGTTTGGACCTCTGCGCGGATCCCGGCGCGCGTCACTGACCACTGGGTCGCAATGATCTCGGCGTCGCTTCCCCTGCGCCGCGAACAACGAACGACGGAAACGGGCACCCGAGTCGCAAGTTCGGCCCCGAAAGGATCATCGACGTGGATGACGGCATGCTTGGGCCCGAGCTCGGTGAAGAGGCGCGCCTTGGCCTCGCCGTAGCGTTCCATGCTCTGGTGGAAGTCCAAGTGGTCCCGGGAAAGGTTCGTGAACGCCGCCACCTCGAAGTCGAGCGCATCGGCCCGGTGCATCGAGAGGCCATGGCTCGACACCTCCAGCACCAGGTGCGTCGCCCCGTCGTCGAGCGCCTGCCGCGCGAAGCGCGAGATATCGTCACCTTCCGGCGTCGTGTGAAGTGATGGCCGCTCGGCCCCGGCCGCCACGAGCCCCGTCGTCCCGATGAGAGCCGGCTTTCCGGATGCGCCTTCGATCGCCTGCTTCAAGAGGTAGGCCGTCGTCGTCTTGCCATTGGTGCCGGTGATTCCGACGGTATGCAAGACCGTGGTCGGCGTCCCGTAGACCAGCTCCGCTGCACGCCCAAGACCGACGCGCGCGTCGGGCACGGTGATCTGCGGAACCTCGAGAGGCAGACGCTGCTCGGCCATCACTGCAACGGCCCCGCGCGCCAACGCATCCCCAACGAAACTGACCCCGTCATGGGTTTCTCCGGGCACCGCAACGAACAAATCTCCGCCCGCCACGTGACGAGAGTCGTGCTGCACACCGCTCACAACCTGCGTCCCCGCACCCGTGATCCGGCCCTCGACACCGCTGCGTTGTAGTTGCTCGAGTGTCATGGCCTGGCTCGGTTCAGGGGGCATGCGGCCTCCGCGACACCGCGGCTGTGAGCGTTCTCTGGTCCGCTTGCGCTGCTGCCTCATCGGCATCGAAGCGCCGCCGTTCGAGCTGCAGGCGAACCACCGATCCGTGAGAAACCGCCTTGCCGGGCGCAGGGTCTTGTGTGACCACGAGGCCCGAACCCTGGACCTCCGCCACCAACGACTGCGCATGCAGGGCGATGACGGCCTGCCGCAACGGAAGCGAGCTCACGTTGGGCACGGCGCTCTCGCCCTTTTCGACAGCCTCGTCCTCGAAAACGGGCCCCGCCTCCGCCGCCGGAACTCGTTGCTCCTTCTTCTTGGCCAGAACCGCTTGCCTGCCTTCGGGTGCGATCCCCATGTGCCGCAGCGTGACCTCGGCGATGCGCCTGAACACGGGTCCCGCCACCGTCCCGCCGTAGTGGGCGATCACTGGCTCATCGATGACGACCGAAATCACCACTGAGGGCCGGTCAGCCGGTGCGAACCCGATAAACGACGCCAGCCATTTGTCCTTGGCGTAGCCACCATGGACGTAGTCCGCCTTTTGCGCAGTGCCGGTCTTGCCTGCGACGAGATACCCGTCGACGGCCGCCTCAATCGCCGTACCACCCGGCTCGGTCACCGCGGTGAGCATCTGTCCCACGAGCTTGGCCACCCGTCGCGGAACGACCTGCCGCCGAACCCGCGGCTTGTTCTCCTCAATGGTTGCGCCGTGCCCGTCGGACATCCGGCGCACCAACATCGGTTGCATCAGCCGCCCCCCATTGGCGATGGCGCTCATCGCCGTCGCTAGCTGGACGTTGGTCACGCTCATGCCCTGACCGAAAGACACCGCTGCGGTATCGATCTCGTACCAACGGCGGTAGTGACGAAGGATGCCCGCGGTCTCACCCGGCACGCGGATCCCAGTCGGCTCGCCAAACCCGAAACGTCGAAACGCGCGGTAGAGCTCCTTCTTCCCTAGATCTTGTGCGATCTTCGCCGTGCCGATGTTACTCGAGTAAGCGAGGATCTGGGTTGGCGTCAGCCACTCATACGGATGCGCATCGTGAAGAAGGCGCCCCCCCATGCGCGTCACCCCATTCTCGCAGTTAATCGACTGATTGGGTTTGACCGCTCCAGCCGCCAACGCGGCCGCCATGGTGAAGGGCTTGACGGTCGAGCCTGGCTCAAAACGGTCGACCACCGCTCGGTTGCGTCGGTGCGCGGTAGGATGTTTGGACGGCTCGTTCGGGTTGAACGGCGGGTAGTTCGCCAGCGCCAGGATCTCGCCAGTGGATGGGTCCATCACCACGACGCTTCCGCCGCGAGCTTCGAACGTACGCACGCCGAGCGCGAGCTCGCGCTCGGCAATGTGCTGGATCGCCTTATCGATCGTGAGGACGACGCTCTGCCCTTGGATCGTGCGGGCGTCTTCCATGTCGTCCGCAAAGACGACGTGTCCGCGCCGATCGCGAATGGCTTCGACCCGCCGATCCAAGCCTCGGAGTCGATCCTCGTAGGCGAGCTCGATGCCCTCGATGCCTCTCCCGTCGATGTCCGCGAATCCCAGCAGGTGAGCCGCGAGGTGACGGTTCGGGTAGTAGCGGCGCGCCTCGCTGGTCAGCTCCACGCCGGGGATGTCGAGCTCCCGAATGCGCGTAGCTTCGTTGGGTGAGACGCGGCGCTCCACCCAGACGAAGTAGCGGTCCGACCCGAGGCGCTTCGCCAACCGCTCCCGGTCGACGTCGAGAACCTTCGCAATCCGCCTCGCAACGGTTTGTGGGTCTTGCTCCATGGCCTTGAGACGGCGGGGATTGGCGTAGACGCTCTCGACGTCCGCGCTCACCGCGAGCTCGGCGCCGTGCCGGTCGTAGATCGCGCCGCGCCGCGGTGAGACCCGAAGGTGTCGAAGGTGCTGGTCTTCGGCCATTCCCCGCAAACGATCGCCGCTTGCGATCTGAACGTGAAACGCGCGAACGACGACGAGCAGCGCCACGCACATTAGGCAGACGCCGAGCAGCGCGATCCGAGCCCGAAACCATCGCTGCCGCCGGTTCTTCATCGCACCGTCCCCGCTGCAGCGCGGTTCTGCTTCTCTTTCATGGTCACGATACGAGTCGGCTTCGGCATCTCCATGCCGAGGGTCCCGCGCGCGATCGTCTCCACGCGGCCGCTCTGGCGAAGCGTCGCTGCTTCGATCGAAAGCAGGCGGCGATCCTGAAGGAGCTGGTGTTGCCGTCCGCGCTCCTCGCTCACCTCATATCCGAGCCGAACGGTCTCGAACCGGATCGCGAGGTGAACGACGAACGCCGCGGCCGTCGCGAACACCGCGACACACCACAGAGGGAGGAAGCGACCCTTCATGCAGCCGCCTCCACGTAGCGGGCAGCACGAAGCTTGGCGCTGCGCGACCTCCGATTGTTCTCGCGCTCTTCATCGGAAGCGATGATCGGCCGCTTCGTCAACGGCGAAAGATGCTCGCTGTCGCGGAACGTGTGTTTCACGATTCGGTCCTCGAGAGAATGAAAACTGATCACCGCAACGACACCGCCAACTCGCAGCACGCTCGGCAGTTGTTCGAGTAACGCTTCGAGCTCAGCAAGCTCTTCGTTCACCGCGATACGAAGACCTTGAAATGTCTTGGTTGCCGGGTCGATACGCCCGCGTCGGCCTCCGGTTGCTCGATGCACTGCGCGCCGCAAGTCGGCCGTGGTCTCGAGATCGCCCTCTTCGTACGCTCGTCGCAGCGAGCGCGCGATTTTCCGCGAACGGTGCTCCTCGCCGTATCGGTAGATCACGTTGGCTAGCTCTTCAGCGTCGCAGCGGCCGATCAGATCCAGCGCGCTCTCACCCTCGGTCGGGTCCATGCGCATGTCGATCGGCCCCTCTTTCGCCAATGAAAAGCCCCGCTCTGCTTGGTCGAGCTGAGCCGAGCTCACTCCGAGGTCGGCGATGATGCCGTCGACGTGCTCGATGTCGAGCGAGGTCAGGACCTCCCGAAGGTCGCTGATGCATGCCTTGCGTAGCGTCACCCGATCACCAAACTCAGCGAGCGCCGCGCCTGCAGCTTCGAGCGCGTTTGGGTCGCGGTCTGTCCCGATTAGACGGCCGTCTGGTGCGCTGCGCTCTAAGATCGCTCGCGCGTGCCCTCCGCCACCGAGCGTCACATCCGCGTAGACGCCGCCCGACACCGGTTCGAGCTGGTCCAGAACTTCATCGAGCAGGACCGAGGTGTGTTCGAACGCGCTCACAATCCGAGCTCCGCGAGCCGCCTGGCAATCCCCAAACGGCGATCCCCATCACTGAGGACGTCCTTGCGAAGATCCTCGAACGTGTCTTTCGCCCAGAGCTCGATGTAGCTTCCCATTCCCGCCCAGAGCGCGTCGCGTTTGAGGCCAGCGTGCTTGCGAAGCGCCGCCGGGATCAGGAGCCGGCCCACCTTGTCGACCTCGCATTCGACCGCACCGGAGACGTAGATGCGTTTGAGCGTGACGACGTCCGCATCGAACTGTGGAAGCTCGGAAAGTCGTTTCTCGAACGCAAGCCACTCGGCCATGGGATACGCCACGAGACAGGTGTCCAACCCGGTCGTGAGCACCAGCTTCGAGTCGCCCTGCGCCGTCATCACCTCGCGGAAGCGAGACGGAACAGAGGTGCGGCCCTTGGCATCGATGCTGTGCTCGTAGCGTCCTCGGAACAACCTAACCCTCTCGTGCTAGTCAGCACTCGGTTGGCACTTGATCCCACAAGTTCCCACCAAGGCTGGAAACTAAGGCCCCGACTCCTCGTGTGTCAACTTCTTTCTGTAAGCCAAGTGATAGAATTCAAAAGGTTTTTTAGGATGATGTAGCTGCGTTCTGATCCACGGATTCATGGTGGGAAGTCCACAGCTTATCCCCAACAACGCGCAGGCCCCGGTTCGCCCTTCCCGCTACGGACCGTGGAGGCGCTGCTGGCCGCTACGCGGCTGGTTATCGGCCAATTTTGTCCGTTCAGAGCCATGCTACCCTCGTGATCGGTGGATCCGATCGAGGAAGCATGGGCACGGGTCGAGGCCGACTGGGGGAACGAGGACGCACATCGCCGCTTTGTCGGGGTCTGTGTCGCGCTCGATCGGCTGCCGGAGGCCGGCAAACGGTACCGGGAGGTCCGGGAGAGCGATCCGGCCCGCCGGGATGACGCAGCCAAGCAGATCGGCACCCTGATCACGCTGGCGACTCGTCAGCTCCAGGACACCCGGCTGAAGCCCCCCACTACCAAGCATAAAAGGACGCTTACATGGGCCGCGTTCCTTATGATGTTGGTGTTGATGGGGGCAGCCGTCTTGCTCTTGGCGCGGGGGTAGACCCGGTCGCTAGCGGCTCCGCAACTCGGGATGCAGGTAGATTTCGCCGCGAAAGAACTGACTGTGAAGCTGGTCTACTACGGACCGGCGCTCAGCGGGAAGACGACCAACCTGCGGGCCATTCATTGGCTTGGCACGTCGAGTGCCTGTGGCGAGCTCATGACGCTCGAAACGCAAAACGACCGAACGCTGTTCTTCGACATGCTCCCGATCACGATGAGCTCTCAGAGTGGCCTCAAAATTCGATTGAAGCTGTTCACCGTGCCCGGGCAAGTGATGCACAACGCAACGCGGCGGCTGGTCCTCCAAGCTACCGACGGCGTCGCGTTCATCGCAGACTCGCAGCGCAGCGAGACGGACGCTAATCGAGAGTCGTTCCTGAACCTCAAGCAGAATCTCGAGGAGATCGGGATCGACCCGGGGCGCGTGCCCATCATCATTCAGTTCAACAAACGCGACATGGAAGATGTCCGAACCGACGAAGAACTCGAGGCGATCGCGAAGCAAAGCCGAGAGCCTATATACAAAGCCGTCGCAACACGGGGCTACGGCGTCATGCAGACGCTGCGGGGATTGATTCGTGAGACCTGGGACAAGCTCGAGGAGGAGCACCAACTCGAAGAGAAATTCGGGATCAGCGCAGCTCGTTTCATGCACGAGATTGAACTAAAACTGAAGCACAATCCGGGGCGGCCGGAACGATGATCCAGGACGACACCAACGCTGCCGACATCATGATGGGAGACGTCGTTCGCCTAGAAGACGTGCTGAGCCGCGATTCGGTGACGTCGGTGGCCAAGTCTTTCTATGCGTTGTTTGGACTTCCCGTGCGCGTGATTTCCCACGAAGGCGACCTTCTGGCCGACGTGCACCGTGACCGCCCGCTCTGCAATTACGTCAACACGCTGAGCAACGGCGAGCTCGAGTGCGCGAACACCGTGGGCGTCGTTCGGGACTTGGAGCCGAACGGGGAGACCATCGTCCACCCATGCTTCACGGGCGCCGCCTATCGAATCACGCCCCTCACCTATCAGGGTCGCCCTATCGGCCGCCTAATCGTGGGTCCATACGTGCCCGCCGAGACCCAGGGCCCCCCTGCATCACTCACTTCCATCGACGATGCGATCGACGTCTCCGAGGCCCGTGGCCACTACGATCAAATGCCGCGCGTGCGCCAGGACATCGCCCAAGAACTCTGCGACCACCTCAAAGGTGTCGTCGAGCTGCTCGTCTTCTCTGGTCATCGCGCACAGCTCGCCTCGACGATGCAAGTCGCCAGCGTGCGCGAAAACTACCGAGAGCTCGCCGAAAAGAACGAAGCACTGAAGACCTCGTACGACGAGTTGAAACAGCTCGATCAACTC
The DNA here is from genome assembly GCA_019309605.1 of Deltaproteobacteria bacterium. Classification (GTDB taxonomy): domain Bacteria; phylum Myxococcota_A; class Polyangia; order Polyangiales; family Houyiibacteriaceae; genus SG8-38. Next base: position 18,960 of record JAFDFW010000003.1, read on the forward strand.
AAGTCCACCTTCTTGGCCACCGTGAGCCACGAGCTCCGAACTCCGCTCACTTCGATTATCGGCTATACCGAGATGCTCGAAAGCGGCGCCGCCGGAGCGCTCAGTGACGGCCAGGCGGAGTTCCTGAAGACGATTCGCGGCAAGGCCGATCAACTACTCGGTTTGATCAGCAGCCTACTCGACCTCGGCCGGCTCGAAGCCAAGAGCCTCGAACTCCACCACGAGGGGGTCGACCCGCGCGCCCTGCTCTCCGAGGTGGGCTCGACGATCGTGCCCAATGCCAACCGACGGAACGTCGCGCTCGACATCAAGGTCGCCGATGGCACTGCGAAAATTTGGGGAGATCCGGTTCGACTCCAGCAAATCGTGCTGAACCTCGCCGACAACGCGTTGAAATTCACTCGCGAAGGTGGCGAGGTCGTGCTCGGCGCAGAGCCAGGCGAACTCGATGCGGGGGGGCCAGCCGGTCTCGGCGTCGCCTTGTTCGCGGCAAGCCGGCCCGCCGTGGTGCTCACGGTGCGCGACACGGGCATGGGCATCCCCAAGGAGAACCTCTCTAGAATTTTCGATGCCTTCTATCAAATCGACGCGGGGACGACGCGAGCTCACGGGGGAGCCGGCCTCGGACTGTCGATCGTCAAGCAGCTCGTCGACGGCCATGGCGGAACGATCGAGGTGACGAGCGCGCCTGGCGAGGGCACACTCTTCACCGTGACGCTTCCGGCCGCCGACGACAATGCATGACGAGTTCGCCAAAATCGAATGGCTGAAAACCCGCTTCGAACTCGACGGCGACTCGAGGAAGGCAGTCGTCGGCATCGGAGACGATGCGGCAGTGATCGACTTCGGCCACCGGCCGACCATCGTCACGGTCGACACCCAGGTCGAAGGCGTGCACTTCCGGCGTGACCTAATCTCCTGTCGCGCCCTGGGATATCGGGCGGTCATTGCAGCCGTCAGCGACGTTTGGGCGATGGCCGCGATGCCAAGCGCCTCGGTCACCGCGCTCACCCTCCCGGCAGGTTTCTCGGATGAACAGTTTCGTGAGTTGATCGAAGGCATCGCCGAAGGCGCGTCCGAAACGGGAGCCCAAGTCATCGGCGGCAACCTGAGCCAGGGTCCCTCGCTCTCGGTGACGACGACCGTGTTCGGCCTGCCCGCCGCCGAATCGGTGACCCGCGAGGGCGGAGGGCTAGGTGACTCGGTCTATGTGACGGGCACTCTAGGCTCGGCAGCGCTGGGGCTCGGGGTCCTAGAGGCCGCAGCAAGCGATCTCGATCAAGCGGCAGCCTTCATCGAGCGTTGGAGACGACCGCCGACCCATGGTCACGCGGCGCAAGCGCTTGCCGTCCTGGCGACCGCAGCGGTCGATGTCTCCGATGGCTGTCTGCAAGACCTACAGCACCTGTGCACTGCCTCAGGCGTTGGTGCGACCTTGCACGCAGATGCGATCCCCACCGCACCTGGCTACCAGGCGACCTGCGAAGCGCTAGGCCTCGACCCGCTCCTGCTCGCGCTCACCGGCGGCGAAGACTACGAGCTGATGTTCACCGCACCGGAGTCCCCGGAGGCCGATGCCGATCGGCCGAACGGGTTTCCGTCACTTCTCGTAGAGCCATGCTGCGCGGCGCTCGTCGTCGAACTTGGCCGCACCACGCGCTTCTGATGCGAGCACATCGTCGAGCGACGCACCCTGGTCCACAGCGGAGCGAAATTCGGGACCTCCGGTGAGAAGGTCGATTGCGGGGCGGTCGGACACGAACTCGTAGACCTCGGTTCGCCAGCGCTGCTCGGCCGGCATCGTTGGCAGCACGGCAGCGAGCATCCGAAGATAAGTCTCGTAGGGCCGAAACACCCAAGGGTCGGTGACGTGCACTTGCACCCCCGAGCAGCCTCGGCCGGCGTGCTTCTGAAATGTCGGTGTGAGTTCGACAGGTCGCAGCGTGACCCCATGGAGGTCGAGCTCCAACAGCGGGCCAATATCTAGCCCGGGCGCGCCCCATAGCTCGAACGGCCTCGTGGTCCCTCGCCCTTCCGAGAGCTTGGTGCCCTCGACCAGGCATCCCCCAGGATACACCAGCGCGGTGTCGAGGGTTGGCATGTTGGGCGACGGCATCACCCACGGAAGCCCAGTGTCCTTCCACTCCATCGAGCGAGTCCAACCGTCCATCGAGACTACCTGGAGCACGTCGCGGTCGATGTGCTCGCGATCGCAGACCCAGCACATGAGCTCCGCGATCGTCAGCCCGTGCCGCACGGCGATGGGATACAGCCCCACGAAGGAGAGATACCCTTGTCGCTGTGGAGCGCCCTCGACGCGCGCGCCGCCGAGGGGGTTGGGCCGATCGAGGATCACGACGTCGATCCCCACTGCCGCGGCGACCTTCATCGTCAGTGCAGCGGTCCACACGTAGGTGTAGTAGCGCGAGCCCACGTCCTGCAGATCGATGACGATCGCGTCCAAGCCCCGGAGCCACTCCGGCTTCGGGCTCAAGTCCTCTGCATCGTCTCCGTAGAGCGAGTAGACCGGAACCTCGGTCGCGTCGTGGGTCCCGACGCCAACCATGTCCTGCGCGGCGCCCGCAAAACCGTGTTCGGGACCGAAAAGCGCAGAGACGCGAGCACCTGCCTGCCGCAGGACCGAAGCCGCTGATCGGAGCGACCGATCGACGCTGGCCGCGTGCGCCAGCAGCCCCACGTGTCGTCCCGCCACCAGGCGAACCGCCTCGGCGTCACCATCGGCAATGCGGTCGAGACCGGTACGAACCCCCGTCAATCGACCTCACCTACGGCGGGCCCCTCGGTGGTCTCGCCGGCGAAGAGATAGAGGAGCGCCATGCGCACAGCGAGGCCCGCTTCGACCTGCTCGAGGATGACGCTTCGTTCGCCGTCAGCGATGACGTTCTCGATCTCAATGCCGCGGTTCATCGGCCCGGGGTGCATGACGATGGCGTCCGGTTTGGCGTGCTTGATGGCGGCCGGTCCGATGCCAAACGTGCGTGCATACTCGCGGAGGCTCGGCAAGAGGGCGCCCGCTAGGCGCTCTCGCTGGATGCGAAGGACCATGACGACGTCGGCTCCCTCGAGCGCCTCTTCCAGCCGGTCGAACACCCGCACTCCGAGAGAGTCGACTGCCGGCGGAAGCAAGGTACGCGGACCGACGACCCTGACCTCACACCCAAACAACTTCAACAGATGCGCGTTGGACCGTGCGACACGTGAGTGAGCGATGTCACCGACGATGGTGACAACCAGATTGTCGAGCGTTCCCTTCTCACGCCGGATGGTGAACGCGTCAAGCAGCGCCTGCGTCGGATGCGCGTGCATTCCGTCACCCGCGTTGATGACGCTGCAACCGATTTTGGAGTCGACGTAGCCCGCTGCACCGGACGCGTTGTGTCGAATGACGATCACATCGGGGTGCATCGCCTCGAGCGTTCGGCAAGTGTCTTGAAGGGTCTCGCCCTTCTTCACGCTCGACGCGGACACGCTCATGTTGATGACGTCTGCGCTCAGGCGCTTTCCCGCGAGTTCAAAGGATGTCCGGGTCCGCGTGGATGCCTCGTAGAACAGGTTGATGACCGTCTTGCCGCGAAGTGTCGGCACCTTGCGCACCGGGCGGCGCGACACCTGGAGGAATGCCTCCGCCGTGTCGAGGATCCGCTCGACATCGGCGCGCGTGAGGCCTTCGATATCGAGGAGGCTGCGGTGAGGGAACGCCTCCATCACTCCGTCTCCGTGACCACCGCGCGATCCGGCCCTGCAGCGTCGACCCACACGTCGAGGCGCGCGCCAGGAGTCACCTCGATGGCGCGGCCGACGAAATCCGGTGCGATGGGCAGCTCTCGGCCCCCTCGGTCGCAAAGCGCCGCAAACCAAATCCGGGCAGGGCGTCCGTGGTCTTGCAGGCACTCGATGGCCGCGCGCACGGTGCGCCCCGTGTGAAGGACATCGTCGACGAGCACCACGTGCCGACCGCTCACCTCGAATGGGATATCGCTCGGCCCGATCTTGGGATTGGGGAGCGCCGTGGCCGCATCGTCCCGGTAGAGCGAGATGTCGACTGTGCCCACCGGCGGCGGCCTGCCCTCGACCTTCGCGATCTCGTCTGCAATCCGCTTCGACAGCGAGACGCCACCGCGACGAATGCCGACCAGGGTCAAGTCTTCGATGCCTGAGGTCGCTTCCAGAATCGCAACAGCAATGCGTCGGATGCTCCGTTGGATAGCGTCCGCATCGAGTACGACCTTCTGGGTTCGAGCCACGTCCGGCGGAGTGTGTGTGAAAACACACGGCGCATCAAGCCTAGGCGATCGACAGGCCCCCATCGACGACAGGCCCCCATCGATGGTGACCAGGCTTCCCGTTTGCCAAGTCTGGTCGAGCACGCTGAGGATGACGGCAGCGACTTCTTCAGGTTTTCCGAGCCGTCCAAGCGGGTGCAAGGCCGCCAGCGCCGCAATCTGAGATTCCACGCGCTCGTCGAGTTGGGCTGCGCTGAGCGACTCGCCGGGACGCAGGCGCGGGGCGCGAAGCATATCCGTCTCCACTCCGCCCGGCAGCACGGCGTTGACCCGCACACCGGCTGGCGCAAGCTCGAGGGCGAGGCCCTTGGTGAGCGTATTGAGAGCCGCCTTGGTGGCCGCGTAGACCGCCGTGCTCGGCGCGACATGCTCCGACAGCGTGCTCGACACGTTGACGATGGCCCCGCCCCTACCCCGAAGATGTTCGGCGACCGCCTGCGACAACAACAGTGGCGCAACGAGGTTGACGCGCAGCTGCGTCTCGATCGATTGGAGGCCGATGGCAGCGACGGGCTCATAGACGGCGACCCCGGCGCAGTTCACCAAGCCGTCGACTGATCCAAAGGCATCGATGGCGCGCTTCGCCGCAGCGGGCACGCCCGCCACGTCCTCGAGGTTCACGGCCAGAGCTCGGATACGACCCGGCGCGGACGCTTCGAGCGCACGCAGGGCCTCCTCGTTGCGGGCGATGGCGACGACCTTCCCGCCGCGTGCCAGGATCGCGTCGACGGTGGCGCGTCCGATTCCGCGGGTCGCGCCGGTGACGATCACGGTGCCTCCTGAAACCGTCATCTCAACCCAAGCCCGCGACGGGGCCCCATGGTGGTTCGGCAGAGACGTCGGCCGGCTGCCCGGCAACCTCGATTTCGTCCTCCGGAATGAAGCGCGGCAAGTCGACGCAGAGGATCGCTTGATGCCGGTCAGTCGGGTTCGCGTACGTATGCGCGGCACCCTTCGGCCAGCGGTGCACCGTCCCGGGCGCGCAGGGCTGCCCCTGACAAACGAGCCCTTCGCCCAATATCATCTCGGACTCCCGCATCTGCTGGTGTACGTGAAGCGGTATGCTCTTGCCTGGGGCGACGTTCAGCCGGTAGATGCCCGCACCCTTGGTCTCGTAGATCACATCCACAGTGCCGAATGGCTTGCGCTCAATTTCGAAGTTGCACCACGAAGCGCTGCGTTCGATCTCGAGTGAAGGGACCGCTAACCCACGAAGCGCGCCGGGCTTGGTGAGACGGACCACGACGGAGTCGACCTGAGCGCGGCGTTCGTCGGGCGCTGGAGGCGCGAGGATGTATCGGGCCAGTACGTGCCCGGCGGTTTCGAGGAGGCCAAAGCGACAGCTACGCAAGAGGAACGCAATTTGCGAGGCGGTGGCGGCGTAGTCGATCGTGGCGCGCAAGCTCTCTTTGACGGCGGACGTTTCGGTTTCGAGCCGCATCTCGATGTCGACACGGAGCGGCTGCGAAGCATTGCGTTCGTGCGGGTACACCCCGACGACACAGTCGACCATCAGCTCCTCGATGCGCAGGACATCCATGCTGCCAAGGCTATCCCATTTCGAGACTTCTGCTAGAGTCCCGCTGCCCATGAGCCAGCCCGACTCCAACCCTATGAACGACGTAGCGGAGCTTGCTGCCTTTCGGCCCGTCCCGCGTACCGGCGTCATCTACGTCACGGTCGAAGCCCAGAAGCGTGGTTTCAGTCTCGACGCGCCGGGCTGGTGCAATCTCGGGCAGGGCCAGCCGGACACCGGAGGTCTTCCAGGCGCACCGGAGCGCGTGACCAACATCCCCGTCCACTCGGGCGACCTCGACTACGCGCCGGTTGCCGGGGTATGGGAGCTGCGTGAAGCCGTGGCCGGGCTCTACAACAAGCTGTTCCGCCAGGGAATGAAGTCCCAGTACTCGGCGGAGAACGTCTGCATCGCCGGCGGCGGACGCGTCGCGGTCATGCGCGCGTGCGCGGCGATCGCGCCCATTCACCTCGGACACTTTCTACCGGACTACACCGCGTATGAAGAGCTGCTCGACGTGTTCCGGCGCTTCTTGCCGATCCCGATTCTGCTCGACCCGAAGCACGGGTACGAGTTCACGCGCGAGGAGCTCGAGGAGGAGATCCTCGGACGCGGCCTCAGCGCGATCTTGGCGAGCAACCCCTGCAACCCGACCGGCAAAGCCGTGCAGGGAGACGCGCTTGCGAGCTGGGTCGACACAGCGCGGGATTTGAACTGCGCGCTCTTGCTCGACGAGTTCTACTCGCACTACGTGTGGACCGGAGACCAATCGATCGTCAGCGCGGCGCAATACGTCGAGGACGTCGACAAAGACCCGATTGTCGTGTTCGACGGGCTCACGAAGAACTGGCGGTACCCTGGCTTCCGCGTAAGTTGGATCGTCGGACCGAAGCGCGTCATCGAGTCGTCCGCGAGCGCGGGGTCGTTTCTCGACGGCGGCGGGGTGGCCCCGATGCAACGTGCGGCGATCGATCTCGTCCAGGAAGAGCCGACGCTTGCCGAAGCCAAGGCGATTCAAACCGAGTTCAAAAAGAAGCGGCACTTTCTCGTGAAGAGTCTGAAAGACATCGGCGTGCGGTTCGACCTCGAGCCCCAGGGCACCTTCTACGCGTGGGGAGATCTGAGCGGCCTGCCCCCTTCACTTCGCAACAGCGATGACTTCTTCAAGGCAGCCCTCGACCGGCAGGTCATCTGCGTGCCGGGTCACTTCTTCGACGTGAACCCGGGCAAGCGCCGAACCGGCCGGCCCTCCCGCTTCGTCCAGCACATGCGCTTTTCATTCGGGCCGCCCATGCCCGTCCTCGAAGAGGCCGTGGATCGACTCCGAGCCATGGTCGCAGACGCCACATAGGCGCGGCCGCAACTAGCCGAAACCAGATCGGAATTCGCTGCCGCCACACCGCTTTTTTCCGTTTTCTCGCGTATGTGGGTGATCATACTACATATGACGACATCTGCAGCGGTCGCGGCGAGGATCGGGCAACAGCCACGGGAGGCAGCCCCCTTTGTGAAGTGGGTCGGGGGCAAGGGCCGATTGCTGAGCCAGCTGCGACCGCTGCTCCCTTCGGGGGTAGAGCACATGCGCCACGTCGAGCCCTTCGTCGGCGGCGGCGCGCTCTTTTTTTCGCGCCGCCCCGGGCGAGCGCTGCTTACGGACATCAACCCGACGCTAGTGGCGGCGTACTCCGCCATTCGTGACGACGTCGAAGGCGTGATCGCCGCGTTGAGCAGGCTTGCCGGCCGCCATTCGAAGGAAACTTACTACCAGGTTCGCGAACGCTACAACCAGGGTCGGCGCGTCTCCACCTCGAAGCGCGCAGCGATGTTCATCTACCTCAACAAGACCTGCTTCAACGGATTGCATCGTGTGAATCGCAAGGGTCAGTTCAATGTGCCGGTCGGGTCGTACAAGAACCCGCGTATCTTGAACGAGGACGGTCTACGCGCCGCGAGTCACGCACTGAAATCTGCGCAACTAGAGTGCGCGCCGTTCGATGCGCTGATCGAGAACGCGAAGCCCGGCGACTTCGTCTACTTCGACCCGCCCTACGAACCCGTCTCCCAAACCGCGAGCTTCACATCTTACGCGCGCGAGGGATTCTCCAGAGAGGACCAAACGCGGCTGCGTGACGTCTACAAAGCCCTCAACCGTCGAGGCTGCAATCTCATGCTCTCCAACAGCGACGTCCCGTTCATCCGCGACCTCTACAGCGACTTCGACATCGACACCGTAGCCGCTCCCCGCGCCATCAACTGCGACGCAACGAAGCGCGGCAAAGTAAGCGAAGTCGTAATCCGCAATTACTAGGCAATGGGAGCTAATCCCTCATCCGTGCATAGGCGGGGAGGCCCCAGGCCGCGGTTGCTGCGGCGAGTGGCGCGAAGACGGCGGCTATGCCGGCGAGGGCGATGTGTAGGGTGTTATCACCACCTAGGACGTGAGTGGTGAGTGCGCCCACCAGAGGCGGGCCGAGGCCCAGGCCGAAGAGGTTTGCGGCGAACAGAAGGATTGCGGACGCGAGTGCTCGCATTTCGTTGGGTGTGGAGAGTTGGAGCGCGGCAATCGCTGGGCCGACGTAACTGCTCATCAGGAACAAGATCGGCGCTGCCATCCAGAGCGCGCCCTGCTGGGTGGGCATGAGGGGTCCGAGGGTCCCCGGCACGATCCAGAACAGCGCGGCCAGCACCAGTACGCGCATGTTGGCGTCGGCGTATCGATGGCTCAGCCGTTCGGCCAAGAATCCGCCGGTCAGCGCACCGACGCTCCCGGCGATGATGAAGATCCAGCCAAACGTGGGCCCAACCTGGCTAGCCTCCGAGCCGAAGTTGCGGATCAGCATCTCGACGTACCAGGTGATCGTCCCGTACCCGAGCACCGACAGCATCGAGACACTTCCTAGGATCGCGCCGTAGAATCGCGCGTGTGCCCGGAAATACCGAAGCACCTCGCGAATCGGCGCCCCCTCCCCTTCGGCACGCGTCCGGCCCCTCCGCCTGGGCTCTCGGATCGTCCAGGCCAACGCACCGATCGCGAAACCCGGGAGGCCCACCAAGATGAACGTCAGCTGCCAAGGCTCGAGCGAGCCGACGACAGGGACGAACAGCTCCGTGTCACCGACTGCGCCCAACACCCAGCCGCCGATCATGTAGGCCATCCCGCCGCCGATGCTGATCCCCAAGGTGAACACGGACATGGCGCGAGGCAGCAGCTTGGCCGGAAACAGGTCGCTCATCAGCGAATGCGCGGGCGGCGACAACGCGGCCTCGCCAAGCCCGACCCCCATCCGCGCCACGAACAAACTGCCAAAACTGCTCACCAACCCGCATGCGCAAGTCATCACCGACCAGAACAACACGCCGACCCCGACGATTGTCCGGCGGCTCCCTCGGTCGGCCAATCGTCCGATGGGCAGGCCGAGGAACGTGTAGAAGACGGTGAACGCCAGCCCGTGCAGCAGGCCGTATTGGAAGTCCGTGATCTCGAACGATTTGCGGATCGGCCCGACGAGGATCGCCATGACGTTGCGATCGATGAACGACAGGATGTACGCGAGCAGTAACGCTATGGCTCACGAGTCGAGGGTGATCCGCGACGCTCTTATGAACTCCGCCGTGGCTGGGTGCTCGGTGTGCAGCAACTCCTGTGGTGTGCCCGTGGCTGCGATCTCGCCCTGGTGCAGGAAGCTCAGGTGGTCAGCAATGCGTACCACGGAGGCCATGTCGTGGCTGATCACGATCGAGGTGATGCCGAACATCTCCTCCGCTTCGACGATCAACTCGTCGACCATCTCTGTGGTGATCGGGTCCAGGCCTGTGGTGGGCTCGTCGTAGATCAGAATCTCGCTCTCGAGGATCATCGCCCGCGCTACCGCGACGCGCTTTTGCATGCCTCCGGACAGCTGGGCGGGCAGCTTCTGGGCGGCGCCCGCGATCCCGAGCGCCGACAAGCGATCCATCACACGATCGCGCACCTCTGTGCGTGACAGATCGGTGTGCTCGCGCACGGGGAACGCGACGTTGTCGAATACCGTCATGGAATCGAACAGCGCCGACATCTGAAACACCATCCCGAAGGTGCGGCGCATGGCCGCGAGGTCGAGGCCTTCGAGCTTGGCGAAGTCCACGCCGTTGACGAGGAGCTCGCCCGAGTCAGGCGTCTCCAGACGAATCAGTTGACGCATCAGCACGGTTTTGCCCGACCCCGAAGGACCGATGATCAAGTTCGTCTTCCCGCGATAGATGTCGAGAGACACACCCTTGAGCACGTGTTGTTTACCGTAGGTCTTGTGCACATCACGAATGGCGACGTGCACCGGGTTGTCCTTCTCCTGCGGTGGCAGCGGCGGCCGCGTCAGGCGCATCAAGTTGGCTCGAAACACCTTCATCAGAAAAGCCCCTGCCCCAGGACGAGGCCCGTCACCAGATAGTCGAGCATGAGAATGGCGATAGCGCTTTGCACGACCGCGCGGTTGGTCGCGCGCCCTACTCCCGCGGCGCCACCCTCCGCGTAGAAGCCCTGGCGACAGGCGATCAGGGTTACCGCGACGCCGAACACCATAGCCTTGATCAAGCCTTGCGAGACGTCCTCCCAATCGACGAGCCACTTTAGCCGGTCCATGAACACGCCCGGGTCGAGCCCCATCAGTGACACCGCCACGACGAACGCACCGAACACGCCGACGACGTTGAAGAGCATTGTGAGCACCGGCACCATCACGAACCCGGCCACCAACCTGGGCACGACCAGGTACTGCACGGGATTGACCGCCATCGTGACGAGCGCGTCGATCTGATTGGTGACGCGCATGGAGCCGAGCTCCGTCGTCATCGCGCTCCCTGCTCGGCTCGTGACCATGAGCGCGGCGAACACCGGCCCGACCTCCCGGGCTAACGCCAGCCCGATCACGGCCCCGCTTTGGCTCTCGGCGCCGAAATCGCGAAAGCCGTCCACGAGCTGCAGAGCGAGCACGGCTCCCACGAACAGCGCAGTGAGCGAGATGATGAAGATCGAGCCGATGCCGATGAACTCCATCGCTTCGACCAGAAGCCGGCCGCGGTACGGCGGGCGGACACCCCAGAAGAGCGCCTCCCAGAGAAGCTTGAACAGCGCGCCGATCTCGACGAACGGCGACATGCACACCTTGAAGAGCCACTCGCTGAAGTCACGCGCGGCGGTGCGCAGCTTCGAGGGCTTTTCCGGGGTCGCGGACGCGGTAGGCGCGGCGTCAGGCACGAGGCTTCATACCATGCTTCGGCCCCTGAACGTCAGGCATTCAGATAGACACGCGGGACTCGGCGGGACACGTTGGTCAGCACCTCATACGGGATGGTTCCGGCCGCCTTCGCAAGGTCGCGAGCATCGAGAACGGCACCTTGTTGCTCCCCGAGCAGTAGCGCTTCGTCACCGATCGCCACGTCGGGAACGTCCGAAACGTCGACGGTGGTGAGGTCCATCGCGATGTTTCCTGCGATGCGACAACGGACGCCGCGGATCAACACGTGCCCGCGATTCGACGCGGAACGCAGCAACCCGTCCCCGTACCCGATGGGAATCGTTGCCAGGAGCGTCTCCGAGGTCGCTCGAAACGAGCGCCCGTAGCCCGCGGAGTCACCCGGCTCGAGCGTCCGCAGTCGAAGAACCTCCGTGCGCCAACGCATCGCCGGCCGAAGCGGCGCGACGATCGACTCGGAGCCAGGGTAACCGTAGAGCGCGAGCCCCGGACGCACCCAATCAAAATGGGTTTCCGGATGCCGAAAACAAGCCGCGCTGTTGGCTGCGTGCAAGACGACCGGCTCGTGACCAAAACGGCGAACGAGCCCTTGCGCCTGCGCGAAGCCGGCGACCTGTTCCGCCACGTACTCTGGGTCGGCGTCCGCGGTCGAAAGGTGAGTCATGAGACCCGCGATTCGAATCGAAGGGAATCGCCGAAGCTCCCGAAGGAACTCGCTGAGCTCGCTGAGCGGCACGCCTAGACGGCCCATCCCGGTGTCTACTTTGAGATGCACGTCGATCGGGCGGTCGCCGGAGACCGCTTCAAAGGCGCTCGCCTCGGCGAGCTCGTAGAGCACGGGAGTGAGCCCGGCCGCGATGATGTCACGGTGGGCGCCGCCGCTGATCCCATTGAGCACGAGAATCGCGCGGTCGATGCCGGCCTCACGAAGCTCGATTCCTTCCTCGGCAAGCGCAACGCCAAAGCCATCGACACCTTCGGCCTGCAGCCGTTGAGCGACGGGAACCACGCCGTGCCCGTACGCGTCCGCCTTCACCACAGCGAGGACCTTGCGTCCTCGCGCCGCGCCCCGCACCACTTGCAGATTGTGACCGATCGCGTCGAGCATGACCTCGGCGCGCGTCGGCCGCAGGGCCGCGTCGGCACTCTGCACGCGTGGCCTCAATGGCGTGGGGGAATCGGACTGCACGGCTTGGGGCTAACGGTTGGCACCGCCGGCGTCAAGCATTGGCGTCCCCGCACTGGGGGGTTAGGCTCCCGATTGCATGGTACGTGCCCAACGACGCCACGCGGAGGCGGTGAAGCCCGCCGACCAGCGGTCCAAGCGCGTGCTGTGGGGTGGAATGCTCGTCGGCGGGCTCATCGCAGTCGGCATCGCCCTCGCTCCGGGGTTCCGGAAGCCACCCGAAGAAACCGTCGCTCCCGTCGACATCACACCGAGCGAGATTTCCCGTCCCGTCGCGGCGCCGGAGATCGAAGAGCTTCGCGTGCACGTCATTCGCAAGTACCCGCACGCAACGGACGCCTTCACGCAGGGGCTGCTCTGGCACGAAGGCGTCATGTACGAGAGCACGGGCCAGTACGGGCAATCGTCGCTACGCAAGGTCCGACTCGAAGACGGAAAGGTGCTCGCGCAGCGCAAGCTCGGACCAAAACTATTTGGCGAAGGCTTGGACCGGGTCGGCGAGCGTCTGATTCAGCTCACCTGGCGCTCGGGGCTCGCCTTCGTGTCGGACCTGACCACCCTCGAAGAACAAGAGACGCTCAGCTACCGCGGTGAGGGCTGGGGCCTCTGCTACGACGGGACGGCGCTGGTGATGAGCGATGGTTCGTCGATGCTCGAGCTTCGTGACCCCGGGTCGATGGCGCTCTTGGGCGAGATGAGCGTATTGAAAGACGGACGCCCCATACGACAACTCAACGAGCTCGAGTGTGTAGGCTCCGAGATCTACGCCAACATCTGGCAGCGCGACGAGATCCTCCGGATCGATCGCAAGAGCGGGCGTGTCACGGCAACGATCGACGCGAGTGGCTTGTTGTCACGCGCCGAAGCGAGACGCGCAGACGTCCTCAACGGCATCGCGTACAAGCCGGAGTCGAAGACCTTCCTGCTGACGGGAAAACATTGGCCTCACGTGTTCGAGGTGGAGTTCGTGCCCCGCTGATGTAGCGGGTGTTCTCTTGTGCGGACCTCGATCTCGGGCTCCCACTCGGCAAGTCGCGTGCGCATCGTCGCAATCGCGTCGGGACTTTCATCGATGAGCACGAAGCCGCGGCCATGGCGCGCGGCAGCCTCGCCAGTCGTCCCACTCCCTGCGAAAAAATCGAGAACCGTATCTCCCGGCTCGCTGTGCACCTTGATGATGCGCTCGAGCACGCCGAGCGGTTTCTGGGTGGGGTAGCCGGTTTTCTCTTTGCCATTGGTCGGGACGATCGTGTGCCACCAAACGTCGGTCGGAGTCTTGCCGCGAGCCGCCTTTTCTTTCCCCACGAGCCCGGGAGCCATGTACGGAATGCGATCCATCTCTTCGAACTGAAAGACGTAGCGCTTGGGGTCTAGGACGTACCAAAGCAGGGTATCGTGCTTGGCTGGCCACCATCGCTTGGGTCGCCCTCCAAAGTCGTACGCCCAAATGATCTCGTTGCGAAAACGATCCCTGCCCAAGAGGCGGTCCAACGCGACCTTTACATAGTGCACTTCGCGATAGTCGAGGTGCACGAACAAGGAACCGTCGGCGGTCAGACACGGAAGCGCCGCTTCGATTCGGCTCATCAGAAAAGGAATGTAGGCGTCGAACTCGTCTTCGTAGGCCGGGCTGTCGACCCGCTCCACGTCGTAACGCCGACCGCCAAACCCCTGTCGCTCGCCGTCCACGGCCGCCCGCACCTGCATGCGCTGGCGGGACTGCTTGTGTCCCGTGTTGAACGGCGGGTCGATGTAGATCAATCGCGCGTGCTCGCGCGGAAGTGTCTGGAGGACCTCCAAGTTGTCGCCCTGAACGATTCGCTTCACGCAGGCGAGCCTACCATCCGCTGGTGAGCACGCCCATCTTCGAACCCGCTTGCAGCGTCGCGGGGGCCGCCCTAGGCTCACGGCCAATGCGACTCGTGGTCAACGGCGAAGAACGGCAGGTCGGGCAAAGCACGACCGTGAAGCAGCTCCTCGCCTCGATGGGCCTGGCAGACACCTTGGTCGCCGTGGAGCGCAACGAAGAAGTCGTGCCGCGCGCCCAACACGAAAGCGCCGAGCTGACAGAAGGCGACCGAGTCGAGGTGGTTCATTTCGTAGGAGGCGGTTAGGTGTCCGAAGATGTGTTGAAGATCGGTGGCTTCGAGTTTCGTTCGCGTCTGTTCACGGGTACGGGCAAGTACCCGGACCTCGATACCGCCAGGGAAGCGCTGCGAGCCTCCGGTTGTGAAGTCGTCACCGTCGCGGTGCGGCGCGTCGACTTGAAGGCGACCGGGGCCGATTCGATCATGACGGTCCTCCGCGAAGGCAACTACACGCTCCTTCCAAACACCGCCGGCTGCTACACGGCCGAGGATGCGCTTCGCACCGCGCGGCTCGGGCGAGAGCTACTCGACACGCCTCTGGTCAAGCTCGAGGTCATCGGTGACGAGAAAACCCTCTTCCCTGACGTCCCCGCAACGCTCGAGGCCGCCAAGACACTGGTCGCCGAGGGCTTCACCGTCCTGCCCTACTTCAACGACGACCCCGTTGCTGCGCGGCGATTGGAAGATCTGGGCTGCGCCGCGGTCATGCCCCTTGCCGCGCCGATCGGCAGTGGGCTCGGCGTCCGCAACCCCTTCAACATCGAGATCATCGTGAAGCACGCCAACGTGCCGGTCATCGTCGATGCGGGGGTCGGAACAGCCTCCGACGCCGCCATTGCCATGGAGCTCGGCATCGACGGAGTGTTGATGAACACGGCGATCGCCGGCGCAAAGGACCCGGTTCGAATGGCGCGTGCGATGAAGGCCGGGGTTGAGGCCGGCCGCGACGCATTCCTCGCCGGCCGTATCCAACGCAAGCTCTACGCAACGGCATCGAGTCCGCTGGAGGGCGTCATCGGCTCCGAGCAGGACGGCCGCTCCTAGCCCCACGACGATGACCCCAGGGCTTCCGAGGATCTGGATCATCACCGACCCGAGCCACCCTGACGGCCCGGTGACCCCGGTTCGACGCGCACTCGAAGGATGCCGCCCTGGCCTCGTAGGAGTGCAACTCAGGGCAAAGCACGCATCCGATCGCCAACTGGTCCAATGGGGCCGAGAGTTGCGCGAAGCGACCCGTGCCTCCGGAAGCACGTTGGCGGTCAACCGACGGGTGGACGTCGCCCAGATCGTCGACGCGGACGGAGTGCACCTCCCCGAGCTCGGCTTACCGATCGCCGCCATCCGCGAACAATGGCCCGAACTTCCAATGACCGGCGTCTCACGACACGATCGGGCAGGCTTGATGGCTGCCAAGCAAGATCGCGCGACCTATGCATTTCTGAGCCCCGTCTTCAAGGTCCCGGGCAAAGCTCAGCCGATCGGTATCCATGGCTTTCGTCGCGCGATCGCGGATGTCGGCATTCCGACATACGCACTTGGAGGCATCGGAGACCATGATTGGAAGGCGCTGCTCGGTGCAGGCGCATTCGGCGTCGCGATCCGCCGGGCGATCTATGCGGCACCTGAGCCGAGCGAAGCCTTGCAGCGATTCGTGTGCGAGCTTGACAAGAGCCTCGCAAACGGCGAATAGCCAGCTTTGTGGGAGCGGTTCGTAGCGGGTTCGGGTGCCTGTCATGGGTCGGCGCCGGCATCATCGTAGTCGCGTTGGTGCTCAAGGTGCTGCTGTTCGACATGGCCGAAGTGGGGCACAACGGGATGGCGCCCACGCTGCTGCGGGGCGAGCGCGTCCTGATCAACAAGAGGGCCGCCCCGGAAGTCGGGTCGATCGCGGTCTGCAGGCACCCCACCGAGGATGGCTGGGTTGTCGGCCGGGTCGCGGCGACCGAGGGCATGGTCATCGACTCTTTCGGCGACAAGCTCCGCATCGATGGCAGGCCGGTCGTACTCGAGAGCGGGGGCAAGACCTCCTTCCACAACGCCGACAACGGGCGGACCCGCACGCTGACCTGGGGCGAGGAGTCTTTCGGACCGAAACGCCACCAAATCTTCGTGGCCGAGGACGGCCGACATCTGGTTCGAAAAATCGAGGTATCGGCGGGCGAGCTCTACCTGCTCGGCGACTACCGGCCCTACATGGGACAGGACAGCCGTGCCTATGGGGTCGTGGAAGCATCGACATGCCGCGGCACGATCGTCTTTCGTGTCATCCCGGTGGACGGCTTCGAGGGCAAGCTCGCCCACGGTTATTTCGAGCTGATTCGATAGTGGCGCTTCCGCGTTGCCTGACGGCCGGTCCGATCTATGCTCCGCGCGCCGAGGACAACGGAATCGCCCGATGAGAGTCGCTGTCGTACAATTTCCAGGCTCAAATGCCGACTGGGACGCCCTGCATGCCGTGCGTGACGTACTGGGTGCGGACGCCTGGTACGCCTTCCACAAAGAAACCAGCCTAGGCGACGCCGACGCCGTCGTAATTCCTGGAGGCTTCTCCTACGGGGACTACCTGCGTGCCGGCGCGATCGCGGGGTTCAGCCCGATCGACAACGCGGTCCGCGAGTTCGCAGGTCGCGGCGGGCCGGTCCTCGGAATCTGCAACGGCTTTCAGATTCTGACGGAGATGGGGCTCCTACCCGGCGCGCTGACGCGAAATGCGCACCTTCGTTTCGAGTGCCGCGACATCCACCTGCGCGTCGAGAACGAAGGCCCGTTCACCGACATGGGCCAAGGCACTGTGCTCCGCCTACCGATCGCACATGCAGACGGCCGATATCACACGACCGAAGAAGGGCTCGCCGAGCTCGAGCGCAACGGGCAAATCGCTTTCCGCTACAGCACACGCCAAGGCGACGCCCCGAACGGGAGCGATGCCAACCCCAATGGCTCGGTGGGTGACATCGCCGGGGTGTACAACCGCCAAAAGAACGTTCTCGGGATGATGCCGCACCCCGAACGGGCTAGCGAAGCCATCCTCGGCAACGACGACGGGTTGTCTCTGTTCAAATCGCTTCGGCGTCACTTGGGGTTCGAATGAGCACACCAGCGAATTTTCCCGGAGAGCCCGACAGCTCGCCCGAGATCGCCCGAGAGTTCGGGTTGGCGGAGCACGAATGGGACCGCGTCCTGAGCACGCTCGCGCGCACGCCCAGTTACGCGGAGCTCGGAGTCATCAGCGTGATGTGGTCCGAGCACTGCTCGTACAAGTCTTCGCGCGTCCATCTCGCGCGGCTGCCCACGACAGGCCCACAGGTCGTTCAGGGGCCCGGAGAGAACGCTGGCGCCGTGGACATCGGCGACGGCTTCTGCGCGGTCTTCAAAATGGAGTCTCACAACCACCCGTCCTACATCGAGCCATACCAGGGCGCGGCGACAGGCGTCGGCGGCATCTTGCGGGACGTGTTCACGATGGGCGCGCGCCCGGTGGCATCTCTGAACTCGCTTCGATTCGGGCGGCCGGATCATCCGAAGACCCCTCACCTGCTCAAGGGTGTGGTCGCTGGCATTGGTGGCTATGGCAACTGCATCGGTGTGCCCACGGTGGGCGGCGAGGTGCAGTTCGACGCGAGCTACGACGGCAACATCTTGGTGAACGCTTTCACCGTGGGTATCGCGAAGAGCGAAGATCTCTTCTTCGGAGTGGCCGAAGGCGTCGGCAATCCGATCATCTACGTCGGCGCGAAGACCGGCCGCGACGGGATTCATGGGGCCACGATGGCCAGCGCCGAGTTCGGCGAAGAGACGGACAGCAAGCTCCCCACTGTGCAGGTCGGCGACCCGTTCATGGAAAAGCTGCTCCTCGAAGCCTGCCTCGAGATCTTCGCAACCGATTGCCTGTCGGGTGTACAAGACATGGGCGCAGCGGGCCTGACCTCGTCGTCGGTCGAAATGGCAGACCGCGCTGGCAATGGCATCGAGCTCGACCTGGACGCGATTCCGCGACGAACCAAGGCCCTGAGCCCCTACGAGATGCTCCTGAGCGAATCGCAGGAGCGCATGCTGATGGTCGCCAAGGACGGGCGCGAGCAAGAGGTGTTCGACCTATGCGCCAAGTGGGACCTGGATGCCTCGATCGTCGGGCGCGTAACCGACACGGGACGCTTCGTTTGCAAGGCCACGCCGGGGTACGACCCCTTCGACGCCAGCGGCAAACCCGATCCAGTCGTGGTCGTGGATCTGCCCGTCGATTTGCTTACCAATGCGGCCCCCAAGTACGACCGTCCCCAAGAGGCACGTCCCGACAAGGCGTCGCTGGTCACGATGACGGGCGACGCCCCTGATGATCTCGGCGCCGAGCTCGTGCGCCTAATCGGATCGCCCAACATCGGCAGCCGATCTTGGATCTGGCGCCAGTACGACCACATCGTCCGCGATGGCACGGTGATTCGCCCAGGCGAAGGCGACGCAGCGGTGATTCGGGTGTTCTGCGAAGATGCTTCCGGAACACGAGAGAAGTTCCTTGCAGTTTCGTCCGATTGCAACGGGCGGCACGTGGAGCTCGACCCATTCGGCGGGGCAGCGATGGCCGTCGCCGAGTGCACCCGCAACGTCGTATGCGTGGGCGCCAAGCCCCTCGGCCTCACCGACTGCCTCAACTTCGGCAACCCAGAGGTGCCGGAGCAGATGTGGCGCTTCGCGCAAGCGATTGACGGCTTGGCCGCAGCGTGCACGGCGCTCGGCGCCCCCGTGGTGTCCGGCAACGTGAGCCTCTACAACGAAACCGACGGCAAGGCGATCCTGCCAACACCGACCGTCGCAGTAGTCGGTCAACTCGAGGACCCTGAGCATCGACTGGGCCTCGGATTTGTCCTCGAAGGCGATGTCATCGTGCACCTGGGACGCGCATCTCGAGGCGTGCTCGGGGGCTCGGAGTGGCTCGTCCAACGCAGCGGGTCGGTGACGGGTGCGCCGGTCGGCATCGACCTCGAAGCTGAGGCCGCGCTTCAGCATGCGATGCTCGATCTCGCCCGCGGCAAGTTGGTGAAGAGCGCGCACGACATCAGCGACGGCGGCTTCGCCGTGTGCTTGGCCGAAGCGTGCATTGCAAACGGGCACGGCGCGCGAGTCACCCTCCCTTCGAGCGAAGACGCCCCGGCGCACGCTCTGCTCTTCAGCGAAGAGCCCTCACGCATCATCGTGAGCCTCCCGGCC
>JAFDFW010000597.1 GCA_019309605.1 Deltaproteobacteria bacterium
CCAGCGCCGACGATGTCGAGGCGGTCTTCGCATTCCGCAACATGTCTCTGGACCAATCCGGGGATCGTTGGCGCCACTTGGGTCTGGACCTCGACGGGATGAACACCGTGTCGAGCGGCGATGCGGCCGAATGTGTCGCGGCGAATGGGAATCCGCCGCTCGATGGCCACAAAGGAATCGACAACGCCTTCGGTGAGTTCGTTCTTCCGACGGTGGTTAGCTTGATCTCCTGCCTCGAAGACAACATCGCGCTGAATCAAGGGCTCGGACGGGGCACCGTGTTGCTTCGGCTGCGCGAGTGGAACGGCACGCCCGACGACGCGAAGGTCGATGTATCGGTTCTCTCTGCGGTCGATGGAACATCTCTCGACGATGTATCGGGCGTGGAATGGGGCGGCGCCGACGGGTCGAACCTCATGCTGTCGGGCGCAAGCGTAAACGCTCCAGATCCGTATTGGGACGGGGAGGACTATTTCTTCGTCGACCCGTCGAGCTTGGTCGCAGGGGACCTCAGCCGTGCCGAGGTATGGAAGACCGATGCGTACATCCGCGACGGCCGGGTCGTACTGCCCTTGGATACCTCTGCCACCTTTGTCTTTCTGACGGGTCCCGGCAGCTTCTCGATTTCGGTCAATGGCTTCTTGATCGCGGATATCAGCGAAGATGGGCAGACCCTGGAGAAGGGGATCATCGCCGGGCGTTTTCCCGCGGGCGAGCTCATCGCCACGCTGACACCCTTGGGCATTTGCGACGAGTCCCTGCGCGGGAGCATCATTGGGCAGCTCACCAACAATCGAGTCCCTGCGCGGGAGCATCATTGGGCAGCTCACCAACAATCTCGATCTCCGCGTCGATCCTGGTGAGGGAAGCCCAGACGATGCATGCACAGCCACGAGCGTCGCGTTCACTTTCCAGGGGATCCGGGCGCAAATCGCCAATCGGCCCGCCCCGGTCGAGCTCCCCATTCCCGATCCCTGCGCAGGAGGGACAAGCTTGCAGCCTGCGTTCGATCGGTGCTGCCGCTCGGTCGAGATCGACAGTTCGCAGTCGCTTCCCGCGGACTGCGCCCCGGAGGACTTGCAGCCCTACGCGGACTTGCCGAATCCGATCCCGGTGCCTCCCGAAGAGGGCTTCTAGCTCACTTCGAAAGACTCGCCGCACCCGCAGTCGCCGGTTGCGTTCGGGTTCTTCCACTTGAAGCCGTAGCTCATCAGGCTCTGCTCCCAGTCGAGCACGGCCCCAGCGAGCAGCTCGATGCTCCGCTTGTCGACGACAACCTTGAGGCCGTCGAAGTCGAACACGAGGTCTTTGTCGGGGCGGATCTTCTTGGCGAAGTCGTAGACATAGGAGTACCCGGAGCAGCCGCCGCCTTTGACGCCGAGCCGAAGGCCCTCGACCGGTGCACCGAAATCGGCAACCTTTTGCTTCGCCATTTGCACGGCTTTGGGTGTCAGCGTGATGCCTTTCGCCTCGCTCATCTGCTCTATGTAAGGCGCGAGGCCCGGTTCCGCCAGGCTTGCCCCTCCGTCACCAGTCAATAGGCTTGCGGCTCGCCCTTCGCGCCCATAGTGCCGAGCGTTCTCGCAGCCGCCCGATCGTTTCGACGACCGCGTCCGCGACGGCCTGGACCTCCGCCGCGGTCGTCTGCCGACCGAGGCCGAAGCGAACCGAGGCCGCGCTCCAGTCTTTCGGAACGCCCATAGCTTCGAGCACGTAGCTCGTGCCCGTTTCGGCACCGCTGCATGCCGAGCCGCTGGACACCGACGCGACCTCGCTGAGGTCGAGGAGCAGGCGCGCTCCGTCGACGTAGCCGAACGACATGTTGAGGTTTCCCGGGTGCCGGGGGCTCGCCGCGCCGTTGAGCCGAACCTCCTCGACGGTGCTGACAAGGCGGTCCCTCAGGCCGTCCCGGAGCGACCCCAGACGCATTGCCTCCGCGCGGCCTTCGTTGTGCATGATCTCGGCCGCTGCGCCGAAGCCCGCGATGCCCGGTACGTTGAGTGTGCCCGAGCGCAACCCACGTTCGTGGCCGCCACCGAGGATCTGCGCGACGGGGGTGCCTCGGGTCTGCAGGGAGTCTCGGACATAGAGCGCACCCACTCCCTTCGGGCCGTACATCTTGTGTGCGGAGATGCTCGCCAGGTCGATGTTCATGTCGTCGACGGAGAAAGGCAGATACCCGAGGCCTTGCGCCGCGTCGCAGTGAAACGTGATCCCGCGTTCGTTCGTGAGAGCGCCGATCGCGGCGAGGTCCTGTACGACGCCGACTTCGTTGTTGGCAAGCATCACACTCACCAGCACCGTATCGTCGGCGAGCGCGTCGCCAATTGCATCCACTGAGATGAGCCCCTCCGCATCGACGTCGAGCCAGGTGACGCGCCAACCCTCGCGCTCGAGCGCCGCGCAGGTGTCGAGCACCGCCCTGTGCTCGGTCCGAACAGTCACGATGTGTTTGCCATCTGCGAGGCGTGCCTGGGCCGCCCCGCGGATCGCCAGGTTGTCGCTCTCGGTCGCGCCCGAGGTGAAGATCACCTCGTCCGGCTTCGCGCCGACCAATCGGGCGACCTGCGCCCGGCCGAGCTCCACCCCATCCCGTGCGGCCTTTCCGTGCGCGTGGATTCGGCTCGCGGCGTTGCCGAACCGGTCCGCGAAGTAGGGAAGCATCGCCGCGAGGACCCGGTCGTCGACGGGGGTCGTCGCGTGATGGTCCATGTAAATCGGCATTTCGCCCATCGGCATAGCCCATCCTAGCGCCGACCATGTGCGCTTCCAACGTCTTGATCTATGCTCCTGTCATGGCAGGAGCGAGCATCCTTTGCGCAACCGATCTGACCTCTGCAGGCCCCCGAGCCGTCGATCTTGGGGTTGCAGCCGCCAAGGCGTTTGGCGTACGGCTAGACCTCGTCCACGTCCTCGACGACGCGGACTCGTGGTGGCCGGAGTCCCCCGAGCTGGAAGCCGCTGCCGAAGCGGCCAAAGAAGACTCGACACGGTATGAAGCCTCGCTCGAGGCCGAGCTCCTGAAGGAGCAGGTTCGTTGCGTCGCCGCCGGGGTCGAGTGTGAAGCGTTCGTCGTTCGCGGCCGACCGTGGCGCGTCATACCGGAGCTCGCCAAGGAGCGGGGTTCGTTCCTGATCGCCATCGGCCCTTACGGCTCGAGCGGCCCGCGGTCGGTCGACAGCAAGGGTCGGACCGAGCTGGTTCTCGGCTCGACCGCGGAGCGCGTGATCCGCGCCGCGGACCGCCCCGTCTTCGTCGCGACGGGCAACGCGCCGATTCCCGAAGGCCTCCGAGGGACCAAGTGGTTTGT
>JAFDFW010000598.1 GCA_019309605.1 Deltaproteobacteria bacterium
CTCGATCGACTCCTGATCGGCAATGGCGTCCACGCCGTCCTCGATCACGATGAGCGACTGAAGGGGTTCGAAACCTTTCGTCGCCTCGTTGATCACGGGAAGAAAGCGCCGCTGCGTGATCATGCCTTTGAGGTCGGCGTTGTCGATCATGTAGCGCACTTCGGGACCCACGAAGCGGTAGTTGATGTTGATCCCGACTGCGCGGATCTTGAAGAGCGCCAAAATCGCTTCGACGAACTCGTGCCCATTGAATAGATGCAGCCCTACGTGGTCACCGGCTCCAATGCCCTGCGATTGCAGGTAGTGGGCGAGCCGGTTCGCTCGCTTGTCCAGTTCTGCATAGGTGTGGTGTACGTCCCCAGAGGCTAAGGCGACGTTGTCGGGAGTGACGTCCGCAATGGCCTCGTAGAGATCTGCAAGGTTGTATTCCATCGTTTCTCCTGCTCAACGTTCCGAGCCAACGATCCACATCGCGAAGAACTGCGAGCCGCCGCCGTAGGCATGGCCAAGAGCGACCTTGGCGCCGTCGACCTGATGCTGTTCCGCTGTCCCGCGCACCTGACGCGCGGCTTCGGCAAATCGGAGCATACCGCTGGCACCAATCGGATTGGTGCACATGACGCCACCGGACATGTTCCACGGCATCTCTCCGCCGATCTTGGTCTTGCCCTCCATGGTCATCTTCCAACCCTCGCCTTCGTCGGCGAAGCCCAGATTCTCGAGCCACATCGGCTCGAACCACGAGAACGGAACATACACCTCGGCACAGTCGATCTCTTTGCGGGGGTTGGTGATGCCGGCCTCGTCGTACACGTCCTTTGCGGCGAGCTTCCCTGCGCCCGGGCTCACCTGGTCCCGCCCGGCGAAGAAGGTGCGCTCGGTCCGCACGGATGTGCCTTTGACCCATGCCGGATTCTTCACACGGCCGGCGTGCTTCTCGCTGACGAGCACCATCGCCACCGCGCCATCGGACGACGGACAGGTCTCCGAATAGCGAATGGGATCCCAAAGCATCGGAGCGGCTTTCACCTCCTCGAGCGTCTGATCGAGATGCAGATGTGCGTTGGGATTGAGCAAGCCGTGCTGACGGTCCTTGACAGCCACCATGCAACCGGTGTCGGGGTGCGCATCGGACCGGCGAATGTACGCGCGAATGAGCGGCGCGAAGTAACCGCCGGCACCTGCGACGAGCTGCGGCTGAAACGGAATCACCGGCGACAGCGCCCACATCGCGTTGGACTCGCTCTGCTTCTCGAAAGCCAGCGTGAGCACCTTCTCGTGCACTCCACCTTGGACCAGGTGAGACGCGACCACAGCCGTGGATCCGCCGACCGAGCCTGCAGTGTGTACACGGAACATGGGCTTGCCGGCCGCACCGAGCGCGTCCGAAAGCCAGAGCTCTGGCATCATGACGCCCTCGAACATGTCGGGTGCGGTACCGATGACGATGGAATCGATGTCCTTCCATGTCATGTCCGCGTCTTGCAAGGCGCGAAGAGCGGCGTCTCGGACTAGGCCCGGAATCGATAGGTCACGTCGGCTCTCCTGATGCTTGGTCTGACCGATTCCGATGACTGCACAATGTTCAGCCATTATTCTCCCTCCAAAACGGCGACGAGATTATGTTGAAGGCAGACGCCGTTCGTCGTGTGCGCGAGTGCGCGGTCCGCATCTCCGGAAAGCACGCGGCTCGCGGCTTCGCCGAATCGAATCAACCCTGCGGTCATGAGTGAGTTGGCAGCCAACGCGCCACCGGAGGGGTTCACGCGGACGCCTTCGCCGAGCCCCATCGCCTCGCGCAAGATGAGCTCTTGGTGCGCGAACGGTGCGTGAAGCTCCGCTACGTCGACGTTGCCCTTGCTGAGGCCTGCTTTCTCGGCAGCCAGCTTCGCGGACGGTGACGTCGTGAGGTCGCGTTGGCCGAGCGCGTGCGGCTCGGTTCGATGGTCGATGCCGCGAATCCAAGCGGGCCGCTTCACCAGCTTCCTTGCCGTATCGCCGACGGCCAGCACAACGGCCGCCGCCGAGTCGGATGCCGGCGAGCAGAAGCTCTTGCGCAATGGCGAGCTGATGTACGGCTCTTGGAGCATCTCCTCGACGCTGAAGTCGCCTTTGATGTGCGCGTTCGGATTGTCGACCGCGTTCTTGCGGTTGCGGGCCGCGACCTCAGCGAAGTCGCGCTCGGTCGCTTTGCGTGCGTCGATCATGGCCTGCGCCTGGAGCGCGGCGGCGCTGATCGAGTCGAGCCCCAGCGGCTGCACGTAATAGGGGTCGTTCTGCAGGTTCAGAACGTCGGGCACCGAGCAGAGCGAGCTTTTCCCAAACGAAAACACCAGCGCGGTGTCGATGTCGCCGTGCATGAGCCGCACCCAGGCCTCGTAGAGCGCAAACGCCCCATCCATCTCGACGTGTGACTCGCGAATGGGCGGACACGCCTTGAGGCCATCGATCGCGGCCACGAACGAGAACGGACGCCCGGGTAAGTAGTCGCTGCTACCCGAACACGTGAAGCCGATGTCGTCCTGGGTCAGACCAACCTGCTTCATCGCGTCCGAGGTGACGGGCTGGACGAGCTCCGGTTCATCAGGTGACGGGCTGGACGAGCTCCGGTTCATCAGCGGCCTCGATCACCTTGACCGATGGGAGCTGCGAGAAGGAAACAATTGCAACGTCACGCACTAGAGATGCTCCTTGTAGCTATCGAACGAAGCGTCTGGCTCGCCGGTCGGCTCGAAGTAAAGAATGTTCTCGAGCGAAGTCTCCCATTCGTCCCGGGGCTTCCACTTCGCCTTGACACGCATACCCATTCGAATCTCGTCGTATGGGACGCCGCTGATCAGGTGAAAGATAGGACTGTCCGAGCCATCGAGAACGATCGCGCCAAAGCAATACGGCGGCGTCAGCTTCTGGCCCGGGAACGGAAAGCGGATGACCGTGAAGGTGGTGAGGACCCCCACGTCGACCACTTCGACATACTCACTCGTGGGATTACCCGTCATGGGGTCCGCACCGCGGGGCGGCACGTATACCTTGCCGGACTCCGGATCCCGGCCCCCGATGAACTTGCCCTCCTGCAGGCCGAGCAGATATGCGGTGTAGTGCTTCCCGGGGGTCACGTCGTACTCGAGGCGCACCGGGCCTGGCATGAAGGGGGAGATCGGCTCGAAGCAGGCGATGTCGCGAATCGTGCCATTCTTCTCGTCGGCCCAGCGCAGACGCACCCGCATGCCCGTCTTCATTCGCTTGGCCTTCCCCGCGTCGACGGCATGCACCATGGCATTGTCGGTGCCGTC
>JAFDFW010000599.1 GCA_019309605.1 Deltaproteobacteria bacterium
GTAACGGTAGCGCAAGCGGGTTTGGAAGAACGGCGACATCTCTTGGTAGATGCGGAACTCCGGATTGATCGCGCTGAGCTTCCAGTTGTCCAAGTACGACCGGTACAGAACCTGTAGCGAGGTGCGCGACTTCGGGATGTACCAAGCTAGCCGTGACATCAGCAGATGGCGGAAGCGTTGATCGGGATGCTCTTCTGGGCGTTGTCCGCCCAACACCGAGCGGTACGGGTTGGCGAGGAAGCCCCACTGGTACGTGAAGTCGTATCCGACTTCCAAGATCAGCGTCCGCGACAAGACTTGCTCCCAGCCGGCGGCGAGTGAAATCGCGTCGAGGGTTTCCCGGAATCGGTCGGCGCTCGTGCCCCCCATGTTGCCCGGCCGCTGCTGCGATCCACCCCGGAAAGTCTGGCCTATTTCGTCGTGTCGGTAGCTGATTCGACCGCGAAACATGGTCGCCCGGTCCGCCAGCCAAATCGTTGGCTGAAAGAGGGTGGCGAACGAGAAATAATCCGGTTCGCGGCTAAAGCGAAAGCCACCGAACAGGTCGACAGGGTTCTCGCGCTCTACGAACTCGTGTCCCCCAGCTGCGCGATGATCTCGGGGGCGAGCACTCGGGTGCTGCGGTCCCAGTAGTAGTTGCCGCGCACTTGTGCGTCGCCCGTCCAAGTGCCCGTGACGGCGTCCGCGTTCGAGCTCCTTGGATGCACCCCGGCCAAGGTGATGCCGGCGGCGAGTAGCAACCTGAGCACCAGCCATGCTGACTTCTGACGTGACGCGGTTAGTTGCAACCGCATCCCCCGCCGGCGGTACCAACGCCTCCGGTGGCGCCTTCGCGGGCATCCAAGACGTGCGAATAGAACTTCGCTTCGGTTGCCTCGCGTTGGAGGTCCATGCTCGGACGCGAGAGGTACTCACGCTCGTACGGCTTGACGGTTGCGCAGCCGGCGGCGGCGCAGAGGGCAAGGACAACAGCTAGCTTCACGGGCCCGAAGAGGCGTTTGCGCCTGTATTTTCCGCGGTCAAATGGCGCGCGAGAGCGACGAGAGGAGTTAGAAGGACTCGGGTGGTTGTTCGCATCCATGGGTGCTCAGCAATGATATCGGCGGCGTGCGGGCCGACCGAATAATACGCATCGACGAACGCACGGCCCGCGGGGTTGGTCATCAGGTAACGATCTCGGAAGCGCCGGAGCGCCCAAATCTCATCGGCTAACGGCGAGCCGTACGCGGCAGTGGCAACGAAGCAGGGGGGGACGGTCGTGAAGTCGATCGAAGTCGTCTCCAGGGCGGCGACGACTGGGTTGCTCTGACTCTGGCAGAGATCGACTGCAGCGATCTCGAGCTCGTAGTCGGTCTCGTGTGCATCGAATGCAGTGTCGACGACGATGATGTCGCCTGCGTCGAGGCAGTCGCCATCCGCGTCGACATCGAATCCGTTTTCGCACTCGCCGTCGTCATTTGCGAGGTACGGGGCGCACAGCGCCTCGGATGCGAAGCCTCCGCTACAATCCGAGTCGACCGGGATGTGTAACCGGTCTCCCTGAATCGGTTTGCCGCCGCTGGTGATCTCGAGCGCACGTGCCTCTTCGGTTACCACACTGTTGACGAGGATCTTGGTGGCGAGGATCTTGTACTGGCGAAGCGGACGAGCGCTTTGCGGAACGGTGAATTGAATGCGACCAACGACGTGCGACCACTTCGAATTCGGGTGATTTTCAGCAATGAAATCAGAGAGTTCGGAGGGCTCTGTCTCGGCGTCGCACAGGCCGGTGCAGGTTCCGTCATCAGCGCAGATGAAGCCCGTGCCGCAGCCGGCATCGTCGGTGCAGTCTTGCCCACACATCGCGGGCGGGTCTGGTTCGCTGCACAGATGGGTAGCGAGGACGATGACTTTGAAGCGCGCATCGTTCTCCGTGTGATGGAGGCGGTCCGCGCCGCTGCCCGGCGCGTTGTCGGGGTCGTCGGTGATCGACGAGTCAATCGCGATCAGCTCACCGGACTCACCATGAAGGCTCGCGTAGCCTGCAGGTTCCGATGTTTCGAACTCGGCGACCACGGGGCCTAGGGTGAACGGTACTGCGTATGCGAGGGAGGGTTGCCCGCGGTAGGGGTACCCATAGGTTTGGGTCCAAATGTCCCACATCTCCGTCTGCGGCGGCGTCGGGTAGGTCACGTCGTTGTACACATCGTTGTAGTCACCCTCGACATTGACTTCGATCCACGCGGTGTACTCTCCGTCTTCCCAGTCGCGCGGGGCGATGTATTGGATCGTGCGCGGCACGTCTTCGGCGGGGGTTGCCATTGTCACGGCGTCGATGTTGGGCATGACACCGCGCGCCTCTTGAACGAATCGTCCCACGTCGGGATGGTCAAACTGACCCAAACCTTCGACGTCGCGCCGAGGCGGATAGATCGAGCCGGCGCCGAGTGGACGCATGTTCTCAGAACCGGACGACTCGACGAAAGGCTCCGCATACCCATTTCGGACATCGTCCTCTGTCGCAAAACGACCTTTGTCGCTGTTGAAAACGCTTGCGCAGGTGACCGCGTCGAGCGCTTCGCGCGTAGTCGTCGTCTGGTCGAACGAGAGGCAGAAGTACGAATCAGGGGATGCGTCGACCGTGGTGCGTGAAGCGAACCCCTCCGACGTACGGTCCTGAAAGATCACCAGCGGAAAGGGCTCTGCGCCCGGGGCATTCGCACGCCGATGACCCCAGACGGGCAAGATCCCTTCGCGGCGTCCATACGGCCAGCGAAAGCCACTGTTCATTTGGAGCGCGCCCGGCCGGTTACCGACGCCGCGAAGCGCGACCGATGACGTTAGGGCCACGGTATCCATGAAGCCGCCGCCGGCGTCTTCGATCCAGATCGCAATCTGGGCGCGCTTGGTTGGCGTGAATTGGAATTCGAGCAA
>JAFDFW010000600.1 GCA_019309605.1 Deltaproteobacteria bacterium
ACGACGCCGATCAGACGACCCAGAAGTCGATGCGCATACTCCCAGAGGAAGATGCGTTTGAAATCGGGTAGCGCCATCCAATGATTGACGTGTTGGTACTGGGGCGACTCCTGATATTTCTGAAAGGTCTCTATCCAGTCGGACTCGCTCAAGGGCGGCAGCGCGCCCATCAGCGGATGCCATTCGACCATAGACAGACCGGAACCGGTGAGCCGCGTGGCGCCACCGACGATCACCATCGCGAACACCATCAGGTAGAGCACCAAGAGCCACGTCGCGACTGCGTGTGACGTTTGTTTTGCGGACATTCAGTGAACCGCTCCCGTTAGCTGGAGCCCTACGACGCCTAGGATAATGAAGCCGAGGCTCACCAACCGAGCGGCAGAAAGCGGCTCGCCAAAGATCAGGATTCCGATCGCAGCGACGAGCGCGGTTCCGACGCCGGACCAGATGGCGTACGCCACGCTCACATCGATGGACTTGAGCACGGCTGCCAGCAAAACGAACGCGAGCGGATAGAGCACGAAGACGCCCAGCGAGGGGACGAGCCGCGAGAACCCGTAAGAGAGCTTGAGGCATGTGGTGCCACCGACTTCAGCCACGATGGCGGCAATGAGAAGGAACCAACTGTGCATTATCGTCTCCGTACCTGCTCGTCAGGAGCGTCGTCATCCGTCAGGGTCTCGTAATCTCAACCACCAGCAGATGTTTCGTTGTGGGATACGGACGCGGGAGAGACAGATATTCAACATTCACCGCGCCTGCCTTCGCCAGCACCGCCTCGAGTTCGGACTTTGTATAGAGATTGGCTCGCCAAAGCCAGCCGACAAAGAACCTCATCGGGAGTGTGCGCCCTGACAGAAGCCAGATCATCTTGCCGCCGGGCTTCAGAAGGCCGATCAGACCGGCAAGCGCCTTATCCAGGGATGCAGGAGGGACATATTCAAGCATCGTGGAGGTCACGATCAGGTCGTAGTTGCTCCAAGCCGGCGGCAGTGTTTCCAGATGGAGTACATCCTGTACCCGTGTCGAGATGACATTCTCTGCCCGTTCCGCACGGATCCAACCGTGAAAGACATCCAGCATCGCCTGGGTGAGATCAAACGCGTGAAAGACAATGCCGCAGAGCCCCTGCTCCCTGGCCAATGAATAGAGAACGCGGGTCACGAGCCCCGTGCCTGCCCCTGCGTCGAGTACCTTCATGTTGGAGGTCAACGCCTTCCGATCCTCCACGATCGATCGCACCACTGGCATGAAAGGCGACAGCTTGAAGAAGGCGAAATCATAGACCGCCGCACGCCTGCTGAAGAACTCACGCGTTCGCTCTACAGCTGACCGTTCTACCTGCTCATCTTCCGACATTCTGCCGATCCAATCTCCATCAAGAGAGCAGCACCATCCGGCATTCCGTTTCTGGGAACAAAAGAAAACGATCCGACACGTCACCTTTGTTTTGACACCGCCTCCGTGGTTAAATATACGTTTAGTATAGATTGGACTCTAAACATACATAGGGCTCTATTTATCGCGTAATTGCAGCGTTTTCGTTTGGGATGCGTCGTTTTGGGAGGTGCCATGGCTAAGGAAGAGAGATTCGACGTCATCATCATCGGTGGTGGACACAACGGCACCACCACTGCGGCCTATCTAGCCAAGAGCGGGCTCAGCGTCTGCATCCTCGAGGAAAGGCCCGAGGGGGGCGGGGCCCAGGAGACCGTCGAGCCGCTCGCGGGCGTGCGAATCCAGCCCCATGCGATTGGCAACTACGCCGGCGCCGCACCTGGCTGGGACCAGCTCGAGCTGTGGCGGTACGGCTTCCGCATGGACTACAACCCGCGGAACGAAGTCCCCTTCGACATCGATCGCGGGCCCATGACCCGAGAGGGAACGGTCCCGGTCTCCGAAGCGGACCAGATGGGCTGGGCCCAGGCCATCGGCCTGCTCAGCGATCCACCCTGCTACAAGGATCTCCTACGCGCGACCTTCTGGACCCCGCCGCACCCGAGCTACGTCGAACTCGATGAAAACACGATCCCGTACATGCAGGTGTTCCGGGACAGCATGCCCGAGATGTGGTCCAAGGAGATCCTCGAGTGGACCATGTTCGACTACATGGACCAGTTCATCGAGAGCGAAGCCTTCAAGGTCCACCAGGCTTACATCGCCAACGTCTCCGGCGCGTTCGCGCACTTTCCGGGTGTGGCGATCCCCGCGATAGAGTGTGTAGCGACCGTGCTGCCGCCAGCCGTCGCAAAGCCCGTCGCGGCGCGCGGCAACATGCACGGCTACTACCACGCGCTCGTCCGGTGCGCGATCGCGCACGGGGCGGTCGTCCGCACCTGCTGCCCCGTCGAGGAGATCATCATCGACGACGGCCGCGCGATCGGCGTGCGCCTCAGGGACGACGCAGCCTGGGGCGTCAAGAAGATCTGGGCCAACAAAGCCGTCATCAGCGCCGTCCACATCAAACCCACCTTCCAGAAGTTGATCGGTCCGAAGCAACTCGACGCGGGCTTCATGCAACGGATCAACGACCTGAGCCTCAAGGGTGGAAGTCTGTACATGGCCCACTTAACCCTTCAAGTGGAACGACGACGATCCGCACCCCTTCTCGGGCGGCTTCTACTGCATGGAGAACAAAGAACTCTATTACAAAAACCTCGAGTGCGTGATCGGCCGGCAGGAGAACCTCGATATCCCGCCGGACGAAGCCATGTGGGGCATGGTGGCCTCGAGCCTCTACGACGAGACGCAGCCGCAGTGCACGCGGGAGGGCTACCACATCAACGGGCCGCTTTGGATGATGGTCCCGACGCCTCAATACAACGTCGACGGCGTTCTCGCGATGGACGAAACCCCCGCGGACAAGGCGAAGTGGAACGAGTACATGCGCAAGACCCTCTCCTGCGTCGTCGAGAACCTCGACGACGACAATCTCGTGGAGATCATCAGCGACAGCCCGTGGGAGCAGGAGTTCCGCAACACCGGAATGCTCGGGGGCTCGTGGTACGGCACTCGCTGCGACCGGGATGAGTGGTGGAACGAACGCCCGCTACCGGAGCTCTCCCGCTACCGGGTTCCCGACATCGACGGCCTGTACCTCGCGCACCAATCCGCC
>JAFDFW010000084.1 GCA_019309605.1 Deltaproteobacteria bacterium
TCGACGATCAGGTAGTCGTCGGCGCGCAGCCAATCGGCAAACGCGAGGCCGCTGACGCCGGCTCCGACGATCAGGTAGCGCGTGCGCTCCACGCTATGGGCTTACCACATCTGAGGCGCTGGTCGTGAACCCCCGAACGACGCGAATGCCCCCATCGACGCGACGGCCGAGCGCCACCGGCTCGCCGTCCGGTGCAAAGAGCGCCAGCGATTCCTCTGGCGACGCTTCCCTCCAAGCATCACCGAGGACCACGTCGGGCCCGATCGGCCGGCCATGGCGCGCGTGAACGACCCCGTCGTCAGTCAGATCGACACGCGTGAGAGCCGCACAGGCCTCCTTCAACGGAATCAACCGCTCCGCGATCGCCTCCGCAGTCATCTGGTCCCCGTAGAGGCCATTCTCAATCGAGAACGCGCCGCTCGCGGTCCGCCGCAGCACCTTCACGTGGCCCAGCGTCCCAAGCGCCCGGGCGAGGTCCCGCGCGAGCGACCGGACGTAGAAGCCCTTGCCACAATGAAGGCTCAGCCGAAGGGCGTCCTGACTGACCTCGTCGACCGTCGCCTCGTAGAGATCCACCTCTCGCACCGGCGCCTCGACATCTTCGCCACGCCGCATGCGGCGGTGAAGCGGCGTTCCACCGACTTTGATTGCGCTCAGCTTCGGCGCCTCCTGCAGATGACACCCGATGAACGGCTGAAGCGCTTGCCCGACCATCGCCGCGTCGAGCGGCGGCACGTCCGCGGTCTCGGTGACCTCGCCATCTGCATCGTGTGAGTCGGTCTCCGCACCCAGCGCGATCGTCACCTGGTACCGCTTATCGTCGGACTGAAGGTGGGACACGAGCTTGGTGCCCGGGATCCAACGTCCCCGCGTGCCCGACTGACCGCTGCCGCAACGCCTTTCGCACGCGCTGCACGACATCGTGCGACGTACATCCTGTCGGCTTGTCGACGATCAGGATGCCGTTCATGCGAATTGCTTGGCGAGCTCGGACCGCAACTGCTCGTCCGCTTCGTCGATCGTGATGCGGAGCTGAGTCGCCGCCGCAGCACGATGCCCGCCGCCGTTGAGGGCCGTCGCGATCACGGAGACGTCCACGTTGCCTCGCGAGCGGAGGCTGATCTTGGTCTCGATGTGATCGCCGCCGGCATCGCGCACGCGCCACTCCCAGAGCAACGCCCCGATCTCGGCGCCTTCGACCCGCCGCGCGTAATTGACCATGCCCTCGACCATGTCGTCGTTTGCGCCGCAGATATCCAACATCTCGCGAGTGACGCGCATAATCGCCACGCGTCCGTCGAACGCCATCTCGAGCGTGGCGATGATCGCCGAAAGCAGCCGAAGCCGCGCAGGCTCCCAGCGCTCGAACAGCTGATAGGCCACATGCCAAGGGTCGGCCCCCTCTTCGACGAGCCGCGCACCCAAGCGCAGGGTTGCCGGCCGCGTGGTCGCGTAGCGGAACCCGCCCGTGTCCGACACGATCGCGGCGTACAACGGTGTCGCGGACCCTTCTGGCAGAGACTCCAGCCCGAGTTCCTCGATCAGCTGAACGACGACCTCTCCGGTCGCGGCAGAGTCGGTGTCTCGGTAGACGACGTCGCCCACATCGTCGTGGGCGTGATGATGATCGATGATGACGACCGGGCCGGTGACCTCCGGACCAGGGAAGCCGGGCGGGAGGAGCGCCTTAGCGGCGATGTCCATGACCCAGGTCGCGTCGTACCGCACACCGTCCGGAACCTGCGCAAGACCCTGCTCGCCGTCCATCAAGAATAGAAGCGAGTCCGGAATCTCTTCGGGCATGAACAGCGTTGCCTCTTTGCCGATCGCGCGAAGGGTCTTGATGAGCCCCAGCGCCGAGCCGAGCGAATCGGCATCCGGACGCCGATGGCAGGCAACTAAGAAGCGCTCGCCGTTGCGGGCGACCTCGAGCACGTCTTCGATCACTTGGACCCCTCCGCGCCGTCGTCAGGATCCTCGCGAATCTCGTCCAAGATGGACTCGATCCGAAGCGCCGAATCCACAACCTCATCCCAGTAGAACTCGAGCTTCGGCACGTGCCGAAGTTGCAGCCTCTGGCCAATCTCCCGGCGAAGGAAGCCGCTCGCTCGGTCGAGCGCCTCGACCACGGCGTCCTGGCGGTCGGAATCGATCTCCTCGAGCACCCGCACGTACACCCGGGCGATACTCAAGTCGTCGGTCATGCGCACGGCTGAAACCACGACGTCCCTGGCCGCAGGGTCGCGCACGCTTCCGCGAAGCATGAGCTCCATGATCTCACTCCGGATGCGCTCGGAGACGCGGTCTGCCCTTCGAAAGCCCTTTTGTACCATTGATCAGCCCGTCCAATCCCCGAGTTCGCCCACCGAAACCAGCTCCGTCGACCGATCCAGCACGACCGCGTCCGCCGACCCTTCGACAAACGAAGCGATCGAATCGAGCATCGAGTTCGCGTGGCGACGGTCGCCCGACACGACGGCAAAGCCGAGCAACGCTTGCCGATGCGCATCTTGTTGCCCGACTTCTGCGACCGCCACGTTGAAACGATTCGCGGTCCGATCGAGCACCTTGCGTACGATCGACCGTTTGGCCTTCAGCGAGGTCACACCCGGCAACGAAAGCGAAATCTGGCAAACGCCAACGACCATGTTCAGACCTCTCGGCGCTCAGCTCACTCGAGTGTCGCCTCGACCTGCTTCTCTTCGTAGCACTCGATGATGTCTTGCTCTTTGACGTCGTTGAAGCCCTGAAGCCCGATGCCGCACTCCATGCCAGCCTGGACCTCTTTGGTGTCTTCTTTGAAGCGTCGGAGCGAGCCCATCGGGCCCTCCCATATGAGCACGCCGTCGCGTACGAGACGCGCCTGAGCACCGCGGTTGATCTTGCCTTCGAGGACCATGCAGCCCGCAATGGTGCCAATCTTCGGGATGCCGAACGTCTGCCGAACCTCCGCCTTGCCGAGATCCTCCTGGACGATCTTCGGCGCGAGGAGACCCTTCATCGCGGCCTTCACCTCATCGATAGCCTCGTAGATGACGCTGTAGGCTCGAATCTCGACGGACTGTTTCTTGGCCGTCGACGAGGCCTTACCCTGCGGCCGCACGTTGAAGCCGAGGACGATGGCCTGCGAAGCGCTTGCGAGCATGACATCGTTCTCGGTGATGCCGCCGACGCCGGTATGAATGACGTTGACCTTGACCTTCTCGGTCGTGAGGTCGGTGAGCGAGCTCTGGAGTGCCTCCACCGAGCCCTGCACGTCGGCCTTGACCACGAGCCGAAGCTCCTGGACGTCGCCGCTCTGCATGAGAGCCTGGAACTGATCGAGACCCCGCAGGCCGCCGCTGGGCGCGACGGTCGTGCTGCCTGGCTTCTTCCGCGCCCCGGCCACCCGCTGGGCCTTGCGCTGGTCGGTCACCTCATAGAACAGGTCACCGGCGGCTGGCAGCTCCGCCAAACCGAGCACCTCGACCGGCGTGGCCGGGCCTGCGCTCGAAAGTTGATTGCCCCTGTCATCGGTCATCGCGCGAACGCGGCCCCAGGAACCGCCGGCCACGACATAGTCGCCTGCATCCAAAGAACCGTCTCGAATCAAGACGTTAGCGACCGGACCTCGCCCGCGGTCAAGATATGCCTCGAGCACGACACCCTCGGCGGGGATCTCCGGGTTCGCCGTGAGCTCCAGAAGCTCCGCCTGAAGCACAACATTCTCGAGAAGAGAATCGAGACCCTCGCCGGTGATCGCTGAGCACGGGATGAAGCTCGTTTCTCCGCCCCACTCCTCCGGCTGAAGGCCCAAGGCGGCGAGCTCGTTCTTCACCGTGTCGGGATTCGCCTCTGGCTTGTCGATCTTGTTGACCGCCACGACGATCGGCACGTTGGCCGCTTGGGCGTGAGCCACGGCCTCTCTGGTCTGGGGCATGACGCCATCATCGGCAGCCACCACCAGGATGACGATGTCGGTGGCCTGGGCGCCTCGGGCGCGCATGGCCGTGAATGCCTCATGGCCCGGCGTGTCGAGGAAGACGACCGTACCCCGGTCGGTGTCGACGCGGTACGCGCCGATATGCTGGGTGATGCCGCCTGCCTCGCCCGCAACGACGTCGGCCGCGCGAATCTTGTCGAGGAGCGAGGTCTTGCCGTGGTCGACGTGACCCATGACCGTGACCACCGGAGGCCGATGCGTTCGGTCGCCGGCCTTGTCTTCGAACTCGCCGCGCGCGTCGCCGACGATTTCGTCCTCGCTCCGCGCCACGTTCTCGACCTCGTAGTTGAACTCGCCCGCCAACACGGCAGCGGTGTCGGCATCGAGGGTGCTGTTGATGTGGACGCCCGACACGCCGAGCTCCATCAGCTTCATCAAGACGTCGGTCGCCTTGAGGCTCATGCGCTGCGCCAGCGTCTGAAGCTGCACGTTGTCGTCGATGCGAATCACGCGCTTCTGCGCGCTCGGCACGGTGATTTCGGTCTGCTTCGGCTTCTTGCCGGGCTGCAAACGCTTCTTGCCGGGGCGCCCCTGCGGGCGTCCGGTCGGACCGATCGATGAACGGCCGCGAATCTCGCGACGTCGCGGCGCATGCTGCTCCCGCGCCGCGGCGTGCTCGGCAACGATCCGACGACGGGCAACTTCGGAAAGCGGTGTGGCGCTCGGCGCCTTGGCCTTGCCGCGGCGCATGACGCCCGGCGGCAACGCGTCATGAGCGAAGCGTTCCTGCTCCCCCGGCTCTGCGGGCGGTCCGGCTACTGCAGGCGGATCTGGCGCGTGCGGCGCCGGAGGCTGCTCCGGTGCTGCGGCTATGGGAGGCGCTTCAGTCGGCTCTGCGGGCGCGTCCACGGGTACGGGTTCGACCACGGGCGCGGGCTCAACCCCGGGCTCCAGGGCCGCCGCGGGTGCTGCTGCCACAGGCTCAGCAACGGGCGTTTCTGCTGGCGGTGCCGGCGCATCGGCCGCCGCGGGCTCGGCCTCTTCGATCTTCTTGCGTCGCTTACGACGGACGACCGTTGGGCGAATTCGTTCTTCGACCATCGCCTCGCTGCGGTCCTTGCCAAGCGATCGTTTAATGCGGTCCACTTCGACCGGATCGAGGACGCTCATGTGATTGCGCACCTGGATCCCGAGGGTCGCAATGCGCTGGATCAGGTCGCGGTTCTCGACCCCCAACTCTCGTGCGACCTCGTAGACTCGAACCTTACTCATCCGTCCTCCGATAGGGCTTCGATGTGCGACAGGCAATCCAGAATCGCACGGGCGATGCCCCGATCCATGACTAAGAGGACGCCGAGCTCCGAACGACTGAATGCGTCCCCCAAGCTCGCCTTTGTCCCCCAAGTGGCCGTCGCGCAACCATGCGCCGTTGCTGCGTGTGCGAGCTCATCCCCGCGACCACGCGAATCCTTTGCGCGGATCAATAGATCCCCTTTGTTTGCCTTTAGAGCGGTACGAACCGCGTCGCCCCCGAGAGCTACGCTGCGCGCCCGCTGGGCCGAGCTCAGCAGGCCGACGGCGCGCTGTTCGAATTGCTGCACAATCATCCGTTCGAGGCTTTCGGGCTCGATCTGGGCCACGCCGCGAAGGGCGCGCGCTAGTCCGCCTCGGAGCGCAGCCGAGCGGATGCAGGTCCTTTTCGGATGGACCGACACACCGCGCCCGCTGAGACGCCGACCAAGGTCCACGGCCACGAACGGCTCGCTGTCCCCGACCACAAGGCGCACGAGTTCCCCGCGCTCGGTGCGGCTACCGCACCCAGCGCACATCCGCCGCGAAGGCTTGTCTCGTTCAGTCTTAGCCATGACGCCCAGCATCAACGGTTACTCCTGCTTGGTCTCCCCAGGGTCCGCCGTCTCACCCGCACCCTCGGCCCCGGAAACGGTCTCGGTCTCGGCCGCCGCCTCCGCCTCGGCCGCCGCCTCGGCTTCCGCCGCTGCGGCAGCCTCTGCCGCAGCTTCCGCCTCCAAGCGCGCCGCCTCGGCCTGTGCCACTGCGATGCTCTCCTGCATCTTCACCTCGACGGGCGGCCACTCGGTCTCGACGAACTCTGCGACGGCGGCCTTGAGGGCCTGTGCCTTGGATGCGCCTAGGCCCGACTTGATCGCGAGGCGATCCGTGTCCTCTTCGCCAGCGATCACGGCCACCGAGGTGTAGCCGTTCTGCTCGAGCAGGGCGACAACGCGCGGGTTGACGCCGCGCACGAGGAGAAGCTTGTCACGCTCCGCGGGCGCCTCGGTCCGCTCGACCATCGCAGCCAATCTTTCATTGCGAAGCTCCTCCATCGCCGTAGCGGCGTCGTCGCGCAGCTTCGCTACGTCATCGGCCGAGATGCCCGGCACCGACGCAAGCTCGCCTTCGCTCGCGTCGACAACCTCGTCCAAGCTTCGAAAGCCCATGCGGTAGAGCGACCGAGAAAGCTCCTCGTTCGTGCTCAGGCGCGATAGCGCAGCGATCGCCTCTTCCTCGATCTGCTGGAAGCGCGACTCGCTGACGATGTCGAGGCGCCAGCCGCTGAGCTGGGATGCGAGCCGTACGTTCTGACCCCGACGGCCAATCGCCAGCGACAGCTTCGCGTCCGGCACCACGAGTTCCATGTTGGAGTTACCCTCGTCGATCACGACGCGAATGACCTCCGCTGGGGCAATGGCGTTGCAAACGAAGCGGGCCGGGTCGCGATCCCACGGCACGATGTCGATTTTTTCGCCGCGAAGCTCCTGAACCACCGCCTGCACGCGTGAGCCCTTCATGCCCACGCACGCGCCAACCGGATCGACGTCGGAATCACGGCTGCTCACCGCGATCTTCGACCGAGCCCCTGGCTCACGCGCCGCGGCCACGATGCGCACGATGCCTTCATAGATCTCCGGAACCTCCATTTCGAAGAGCTTCACGAGAATCCCAACATCTGTACGGGAAAGAATGATTTGCGGCCCGCGGGCCTCGCGGTCGATGTCCTTCAAGAGGGCCACGATGCGGTCCCCGGGACGATAGCTCTCGCGCGGCGTCTGCTCACGCGGCGGCAGCACGGCTTCTACGCCGCGGCCGAGGTCGACGATGATGTTCGAGCCTCGCTCGAAACGACGCACGACACCGGTGATGATTTCGCCCTGGCGGCTCTTGTATTCCGTGTAGACCCGTTCGCGCTCGGCATCGCGGACGCGCTGAATGATGACCTGCTTAGCGGTCTGCGCAGCGATACGCCCGAAGCGGCTCCGGCTCTGGTCGAGGTCGAGCAACTCCCCGAACTGCTTGTCCTGCTCGCGCGCTTTCTCGCGGTCTTCGGGCAGGTAGAAGATCTGGAAGCCGAGCTCTTCGCCAATCTCCGCCTCGAGCCCGTGCGTTTCCGCTTCCTCGACCGTGATCTCTTGCTCGCTGTTTTCCACCGCCTGCACGACGGTCATGTACTGAAAGAGATCAACCGCCCCAGACTCTTTGTTGAACTTCGCTTCGAGCTCCCGATCGGGACCGAAGGTCTTCTTGGCCGCCGTCAGGATCGCCTGCTCGGTGGCCTCCACCAGAATCTTGGCATCGATGCCCTTTTCCTGGCTGACCTGTTCAATCACGTTCTGAAGGGAGAGCGCGCTTTGTTGCATAGCCATCTACCCACCTAGTTCGAGAATCGGTACACAAGGTTCGCTTGCGCGATGTCCGCGTGTGGAATCAAAAGGATCTTGCCGTCTTGATCGAGCTCAATGCTCTTATCGACGACCCTGAGCAGCTTCCCGCGGAAGCGGCGCTGCCGTTCGATTGGTGTATCTGTTCGCACTTTGACCTCGCGACCGGAAAATCGTTCGAAGTCCGCGAGCTTCACCAGAGGCCTCTCGAGCCCAGGAGAGCCCACCTCGAGGCGATAGCCCCCGGCAGGAAGCAAGTCATCGTGGACGTCCAAGGTGGTCGATACGTCCCGGCTGACCCCGGTGCAATCCTCCAGCGATACCCCGCTGCCGACCTCTAGGCCTGGGACGTCCCGATCAATGATGATCCGAACGAGCATCCCGGCCGGCTCCCTCAGGCAGCGGACCTCAACCAGCTCGACACCGTGGGCACGGCAAATCGGGTCGATTAGCGGCTCCAATGCGATGAGGAGTTGTTCGGTAGCCTGTGTCAATTTCTGCTCTGGGTCCCTAAACGGAAAATGGGCGGGCCGTGGCGGCCCACCCACTGAGGTAAACCAAATTTTCAGGCAGCCACGTACCACAGCGCCCCAGGCGCCGCAAGCAAAGCACTGGTCTGACCCTTTGGGAGCAGGAGGAAAGCATGATGCGTTCGTTGAAGATCGGGCATTGGGTTGCCCTGATATGCATGGCTGCCCTGGTAGCCAGTTGTGGGTCGACCCGCGAGACTGCCTGGGACACGACCTCAGACTCCGTTCAACTCGACGACGCGGCCCAGGCAAAGGTAGCGGAGCTCATGACTGCGGCGGACGTGGCCTGGGCGAATCGTGGAGACGCTACTCAGGCCAAAGCCGCCATCGACGCATGGTCGGCGGCAGGGGACATCGATCCCAAAAACGTGAAGGCGCTCACCGAGCTCACCCACGCGATGTACTTCTACTCGGACTGCCACCTTCGCTTCGACGACGAGAACCCGGACCTCTACAAGGACACGCACGAGCAGGGTACCAGGGCTGGCGAGCGCGCTCTGTCGGCGATGTCCCCCGCCTTTGCCGAGAAGATGGCGAGCGGCGAGCGCATCGAGGAGGCGATCACAGTCCTCAACGCGTCAGCGGTGCCTGCTCTCTACTGGCGGGCCTCGAACCTCGGCCGCTGGGCCGTTCTCGATAGCTTTGCGACCCTGCTCTCCTACAAGGACGAGATCCGCGACGAGATCCGCGAGGTCATGGAGTTCTGCCTGGATGCAAATCCGTTGTACTTCTACCAGGGTCCCGACCGTTACTTCGGCGTCTTCTATGCCAAGGCACCCGGCTTCGCAGGCGGCGACATGAAAAAGTCGGCCGCGCACTTCAACATCGCGATCGACGCGCAACCGAACTACTTTGGCTCGCGTATCCTCATGGCGGAAGAGTGGGCGATCAAAGAAGACAACCGACCGCTCTTCGAAGAGCTCGTCAACTATGTCCTCAACACCGACCCCAACGTGATCCCCGAGCTCGTCCCGGAGAGCATCTGCGAGCAACGCAAGGCCAAGAAGCTGATGGCCGAGATCGACGAAACGTTCTGATCTGAATAGGCCCGAGGACCCTAGCGTCCACCGAGCCAGCCCGAGGAGAACCCAAATGCGTAAGTCCATCGTCTGTGCCGCGGCGTTTCTGGCCCTTTCCTTCCTGTTCGTCGGACCTGCCCCAGCGTCGGCCCAGGAGTACCTACTGGAAATGGGGACGGTCGTTCCTGGGGGCAGCCCTTGGGCGCTGCAGCTCAAGCGTCTGAAGGAGTACGTCGAAAAAGAGACCGGGGGCCGGGTGAAAGTGAAGCTGCGCCTCGGCGGCTCGAATGAGCGATCGCTGGCGCGACGGACCCAAATGGGAAGCAAGCAAGGCTTCGCCGGCTCGGTGGGTGGCCTGAGTTCGATCGTCCGCGAGGTGAACGTCCTCGAGGCGCCCTACGTGTTCGATAGTGTCCAGCATGCGGACAAGGCCCTAGACGACCCCGAGGTCCTGAAACAGGTCCGCGCCATCCTCGCAAAACAGAAGCTGGTTTTTGCGCTCTGGGGGGAGAACGGGTTCCGCTCGTACTTCAGCCGCCGGCCGATTCGGGCGCCCGCTGACATGAAGGGCATTCGCTACCGGTCGCAAGAGGCCGTGGCCCACGTGGAGGCATACAAAGCCCTTGGCGCGAGCCCGGTCACGATCGACGTCGCCAACACGATGACCAGCTTGCAGACCGGCGTGGTGGACGGCTTCGACAATACGCCGCTCTTCGCCATGGCCACGACCTGGTACCAGGGACTCGACGACGACGAGCGCAACCTGCTGTTGTCTCGCCACTCGTACCAACCCGGCATCGTCGTGTATTCGAAGAAGTGGTTCGACACGCTTCCTGCAGACATCCAGAAGGTCCTGCTCAGCGTCCCGTACGACCTCACCACCTGGGGCCGCGAACAGGTCCGCAAGATGGAGCCGGTCCTCCTAAAGAACCTCGTCCGCTATGGTTACGAAATCCACGACCCGAGCCCCGCCGAACTCCAGAAGTTCAAGGACAAGGAAAAGGGAGTCCCAGAGGCGATCGCAAAACAGGTAGGGCCAGCGGGGCAGAAGCTCCTCAAAGCGGTTAAGGCAGCACTGGCGAAGTAACGCTGCGTCTGCACTGACACCGTCACGGCCCTACGGCACCGGCCTCCGCCCGCGCCCGGGAGTCTCCCCCCGAACGTAGACCCACGTTCCGGGGTTGTCTTCGGTCGCCGACCCCCCATGCCAAGTCTCCGGCAGATCCGGCCCCGCCCAGTTGTACAGCCACTTGGCGTCACGCGGGGCGAGGTTGATGCAGCCATGGCTGCGTGGGCGGCCGAAGCGGTCGTGCCAGAACGCCGAGTGGAACGCGTAGGCGCCTCGGAAGTACATGACGTAGGGGACGTCCTCGAGGGAGTACGGTGGCTCGCCTGGCTCGTCGTTGTCCATCGTCGATGTCAGGTGCTTGCCGCGAATGCGGTGGAGCGCCCTCCCCGACCTCCGCCGGCGGCGCGCTCGCCTCGATCACGAGAGCGTCCGCCTCGCGAACGAGTCTTCCGTCTCCAACCACCAAATAGACGCTTTCGCCGATTCGTCTGCGTGCGCGCACCGCAAGCCAGGAGCGCCGCTCGAGCCGTTCACGGGTCAGGCGGAGTCTCTCTCTGTCATTCAATCGATAGACCGCCGTCTCCTCGCCCCGCGTCACCGCCACAGGCAGGCCCCACCGCTGACCGTCGAGCACTTGCCCGTGGAAGGAGCTCCATTCTTTGTGCCGAAGGTGCTCGGCCGGCACGAATCCGTTTTGCTGTGTGCGCCAGTAGGTCTCG
>JAFDFW010000601.1 GCA_019309605.1 Deltaproteobacteria bacterium
CTCGCCGAGGACGTTGTCATCGGGCACCTTCACGTTGTCCAATTGCACGGTAGTCGTCGAGTTCGAACGCAGACCCATCTTGTCCTCGTGCGGGCCGATGCTCACGCCTTCCATGTCCTTGGTAACGATGAAGCCCGTCATCTTGCCCCGGCCGCCTTCACCCGGCGTCTTGGCAAAGACCGTGAAGAAGTCGGCGATGCCGCCGTTGGTGATCCAAAGCTTGTTGCCGTTGAGGACCCACTGGTCGCCCTCCTTCACCGCCGTGGTCATCACGGCCGCTGCGTCCGACCCGGCCCCGGCTTCGGTGAGGCAGTACGCGGCGATCATCTCGCCGCTCGCAAGCTTCTCCATGTAGCGGTTGTTTTGGTCCTCCGTGCCAAAGAGCAGCAGTCCGCGCATGCCGATCGAGCTGTGTGCGCCGATCGTCACAGCGATTGACGCGTCATATTTCGCCACCTCTTGCAGTGTCCGGGAGTAGGCCATGTTGCCGAGACCCATCCCGCCGTGCTCCTCGGGGATGACCAAGCCGAACATTCCGAACTCCTTGAGCTCCCCGATGAAGTCCGCCGGC
This sequence comes from Deltaproteobacteria bacterium, assembly GCA_019309605.1. Lineage (GTDB taxonomy): Bacteria > Myxococcota_A > Polyangia > Polyangiales > Houyiibacteriaceae > SG8-38. The sequence continues at coordinate 572 of JAFDFW010000601.1, forward strand.
AGCTCGCCGGCGACGTCCCACTTTCGGAAGTCCTCGGTGCGTGTGCCGAGTATACCTTCGAGGGCGCTCGAGATATCGGCGAGCGTCTCTTTTTGCGCATCGGAAACCGTCGGGAAAGGGCAGATGACGTCTTGTTCGATGCGCCCCATGCATAAGGATCGCATGAAGCTCGTCGTTTCTTTGTCGTGCACTGGTCGCTCCTTCTTCGAGGGCGCCCATGATGCACGCGATGCATCAGTGCGTCCATGGTCCGTTGAGGATGTCTCTAAGGCTACCCTGTCCCGGTGCCAGCGGGAGTCAGGCGCGCGGGCTGACGATTTAACTAGAAAGGGACCGCCCGCTTTCGCAGGACGGCCCCTCTGTGTCGCTCCGTGATGCGAGCGCTTGTCTACTCGACGAGCTCTACGTCTGGCTCTTCGGCTGGCTCGCTCGATGCGGTCGCCGAGGAGTCCGACTTGTTCTTGTTCTTGCCGAGGACGCCCCAGAAGGCAGTACCCGCGCCGAGACGCCAGGCGAAACCGGCGCCGGAGCGACCGTTTCCGAAGAAGATACCCGGGCCGAGGTCGAAGTAGAACCAAGGCGCGACGTTCTCGTTGGCCATGATTTCGACGCCCATTCGGATGAGGATGGGAATCTCGCCCCAGCCCGCATTGTTGGCTGTAATGTAGCCACCGATCGGCAAGAAGCCGCCGGTCACGACCGTCACGCGCTCGTGGACGTCGATTGTGAACGGTAGCCCGACCTCGCCCTTGATGCCGAATACGAACTGACTAAACGTTGAGCCCGCGATGAGAATGCCTGGCTTCACCAGAAGCGCGAAGTCGTTCTGGACCTTGGGCTTCTTGTTGCTGATGAAGTTCCAGCGAAGCATGCCGTCGATGCCGAGGCCGATCTTGACGTAGCGACCCGTGTGCGCGGCGAGCCAGTCGGTGTAGACGAGTTCTCCGGAGAGGCCCCAGTCCATCTTGCCTTTGCCCTTGTTCCACCACTCGTACATCACGCTCGGGGCGCCGACGCCGCCGCTGTGGACCATGTCCTGTTCAAGCTTCTTCGCACCGATGGTCGAGTTTGCAGGACCTGCCAGTGCGGGGCTCGCCATCGCGAGTACCAAAGCGAATACACCAATTGCTCTTGCTGTCATTGTTCCAGCTGCTCCTTCTTCCCCGTAAGGTGGCCGAAGCCTAGAGTACAAGGCCCCACATTGCCAGCGATTATCCGGCCGAAATCGACTCGTCGCAACTCTTGGGATTATTCAATGATCTCATGGGCTTCGCGCTCTTTGTGCTTGGATGCAAGCGAAACTATTGCATTAAGCGAACTGTCATTCGGCATCTCGCAAGCTCCGGGCGTTCGGCGCCCTTGACCATTGCGGGTCGATCCCCACAAGCCGCCGCAAGGAGGGTCCATGCGAATAACAGTGTTTCTCTTTGCCATCGGTGTCGTGGTCGCGGGCTGCAAGGACCCGGGCGCTGAAGTGACGGCCGCGACGGTCGAGTCCCCGGTCGACTTGAAGGCGGAGCCTACTTCCGGCGACGGGCACACGATTGCGGGCGACCTCACGCTTCACGGCGTCACGAAGCGCATCAGCTTCCCGGCCACGATCGAGGCCACCGGATCCGAGGTCAGCGCCACCGCAGAGTTCTCGATCAACCGGCAAGACTACGGCATCAGTTACCCCGGTATGCGGGACGACCTGATCCGGGATCTCGTCGTGATCAAACTGTCTTTGAAGCTACCGAGCCGGAGCTAACTCGTCGGCATGGGCGGCCAGGGCTGCAGTTCGAGGAGGTCTCTTGCGACGATCTTTCCGGTCTCTCGCACGTCCGTGGCTGCGTTGGCGATCGTGAAGGTGGCCCTCACCTACTGAAACGGCAGGGATGGCCCTAATCGCCGTCCTATGGCACGTTGATCCGAGCGAGGACCAGATGGGAAAGAAGGAAGAGAAACCGGGCAAGTCAAACGCGTTGCCGCCGCTTGAGAGCGATTCGATGACGCCCAAG
>JAFDFW010000085.1 GCA_019309605.1 Deltaproteobacteria bacterium
CCGAGGAAGCGCACGTACGGGACGAGCTGCGTGGCATGACTTACGGGGAGGTCGGCATCCGGCATCGCGATTCCAAGCCCAGCGACTATGGCGGTCGTGGCGCGAAATGGCTAGGCGCGAAAAGCGCTGGTGGGGAGGGCATTCCTGAGTATGTTCGTTCCTTCGATTCGCAAAGGAGCACAATCGGCATGGCGACCCACCAGCTCAACGGACAAATCGGTACCGACCCGAACTTCACGCCGACGACGCACACCGGTCATTCGCGGAAGCATGCCAAAGCCTCGCACGAGCATCCGAAGATGAAGCTCACGGCGGAGGAGCAGGAGATCTATGACGGCAAGAAGGGTGACGTCCTGCAGAAGGCCATCAAGACCGTGGTGGCCTACGGGGAGCTCTTCGGTGCGCAGAAGCTCGTCGATCTCGGAGGCGCGCCGCACCTCGCGGTGAGTTGGGGGAGTGATGGCGTCGAGCCTCTGCTGAAGATCTACAAGCAACTCGCCGAGGCCGGGTTGAAAACATATGCGCCGTTCACGGCCGACCCGAAGCCGATGGATCCCGTACACCTTCCGGTCACCGATCAGGAACAGGCGGCCGTCGACAAGATCTACAACCGCATGGATGAGCTCGCTGAGCTCAACATGAAGCTCGGCATGCGAAGCAAGAAAGACTGGAGCTGCGCCTGCTACCTGCCCGAGATGGGCAACACGCCGAGCCGCGGCGACAATCTTGCGTGGTCGGAGTCCTCGGCGATCAATTATGTGAACTCCGTCATTGGCGCGCGCACCAATCGGAATTCCATGGGCGTCGACATGCTCTGCGACATTCTTGGGAAAGCCCCCCAGTTCGGATTGCTGACAGACGAGGGGCGTCAGGCTGTCTGGTTGATCGAGGTCAAGACCACGAAGCTGCCCCATCCCGAAATGATCGGCTCGGCGATCGGGCTCAAGTGCATGGAAGACGTTCCCTACATTACGGGGATGGACCGGTTCATCTCGGGAATCGACGAGCAGAGCAGCGGCTACCTCAAGGACCTGGGGGCGGCCACGGCCAGCAACGGTGCGCTCGGCCTCTACCACATGGAAGGCGTGACCCCGGAGGCCGTCGACAAGGGACGTGCGCTTCTCAATGAGGGATATCAAACGTACGTGATCGATGATGCCGAGCTCGAGCGTATCTACAAAACGTATCCCAACCTCTGGAAAGACAAGCACGGCACGCCACAGCGGGTGTTCCTGGGATGCCCCCACATGAGCTACGGCCAGATGGTCGAGTGGGGCAAGCGCATCGTCGACGCGATGGAGAAGGCCGGGAAAGATAAGATCGGCGTCCCGAGCTACATGTTTGGCTCGCAGTACGTGAAGGACGCCTTCGAGAAGAAAAACCCGGAGGTGGCGAAAAAACTGAAGGGCTACGGCGTCTCCATTCCCATCAACTGCCCCATGATGTGGTGCTCCACGCCCGTGGAGGGCGCGGAGCTCGTTGCGACCAACTCCAACAAGACGCGCGTCTACACCACCGCGCGATTCTTCTTCGACGATGTTCTCACCGAGCTGATCGTCACCGGTACACTTCCAGCCGACGTCGCCTAGGCGGAAACGAAAACCAATCAAGGTAAGAAAGGATTTCAGCGATGGCTACAGCGACATTCAAAGGACGACCGGCGGTGCCCGGCAACGTAGAAGGCTCGGCGGAGGTTTCACACATCGGATTCAATACCTGCGCCACCTATGTCGACGTCTTGATTGCAGGCTCCGATTCCGGGGTCTGTCAGGACCACGACAACAAGGACCTGTTCGGACATGACCTCGCGGACAAAATCGTGTGCATCCCGCAGACCATCGGTTCGAGCAGCGCAGCAACCCTGTTCATGATCATCCTCGACAAGGGTATCGCCCCCAAGGCCATGCTCTTCGCGAACCACATCGACTCGCTGGCAGCCTGCGGCATCCTCATGGGAGACAACTGGCTCGGCAAACGCATCGTCACCGTGGACCTGCTGGGCGACGACTTCCTCGATGCAGTCAAGACCGGAGACAAAGTGAAGGTTCACGAGGACGGGACGATTGAGGTAGGCTGACGCGCCTGCCACCATGCCAAGCGCGCCGCCAGAGCTGTCTGCCAACGCGAAAGAGGCCATCAAGGTCGGTCTCGCGATCGTGATCACGTACGGGCTCGCGCTGCGATTCGCATGGATGAGCCCCACCTGGGCCGCGATTGCGGTGGCGTTCATCAGCCAACCTGGGGAAGGGCAGTCGCTTTACAAGGGCATGCTGCGCGCCGTGGGAACATTCGTGGCGTTCTTCTGGGGTCTCTTCCTCTTGGCCTTGTTCCCCCAGGATCGCTGGCTGCTCCTCATCGCGACCTCTCCCGTCCTTGGGTACTTCACCTATCGAATGAAAGGTCAGAACGACTACCTCTGGTTCGTTGCCGGATTCGTCACGCCGATGATCATCATGGCGGGCCCCAGTGCGCCAGGGCATGCCTTCGAGTTCGCGTCGTACCGTACCCTTGAAACCCTGATCGGCATCGGGGTGTGGGCTCTGATCTCGACGTTTATCTGGCCCGTGACGAATCTGGGCACTCTGAAGTCCGCAACGGATAAGTTGCTCGCGACGCAGCAGAAGGTGCTCGAGGGTTGCCATCAAGCTGTGATCGGTAACAGCCCCGCGAACCCGCTTCCCTCTCTTCAGAGCCAGGAGGCCCAGCTGGTCACCCAGGTCGGCTCGCTCATCGACGTCGTTGCCGCGGAGACCTACGAAGTTCGTGGAGTCCGCAACTCTTGGAAGCGTCTGCACACAGGGGCACTTTCTTTCATGCAGGCATCGAACCGTTTGCAGTTTGGCGCGCGAGATCTCCAGCAGGTCGCCATGCAGGCCGTGCTCCCCGGCCTTGGAGAATTCTTTTCCGAGCTGGATGCCCGGCTTGCGGAGGCACAGAGCCTACTCGTGGGGAAGCCTCCCGCGCGACAGTGTCAACAAGTCTCGCTTGAAGTGACTACCAATGCGCTAGACGGTCTTGATCACTTCCAGAAGGCAGCGGTGCTCGCTGCGAAGATTGAGCTCGAGTCCCTCGACACGCACACCAGATCGACGGTCGAGTGCTTTCAGGAAATCAAGGGGCACGAAACTCCCGAGTCGAATGCTTCCGTCGCATCGGCTCGTGGCAAGATCCGCGGTCCGTTGGGTTTCAAGCCCATCGACCGAGACCAGCTCACGGCTGCTGTCGTGGTCGTGATCTCGATGTGGGCCGGATTTCTGATCTGGGTCTACATCAACCCGCCCGGGCACGTGTCTTGGTTCCAGTTCATTCCAAACCTCATGCTCGCCGTCATGCGAGGCCCTCAAATGAGGTTCTTTCCGCTCAAGGGATTCGCCTACGCCTATCTGGTCGGCATGGCGGTGTATGTGTTCATCATGCCGCAGTTATCTGGTTTCGCAGAGCTCGGGCTGCTGCTCTTCGCGTTTTCGTTCATCACCGTCTATTACTTTCCCCACGCGACGCCAGCATTCTTTCTGGCGATGTTCACCATGTTTGGGATTTCCAACCAGCAGACCTACGACGTTGCAAGCATGATGAACATGTACCTGTTCACCATGGGCGGGATCCTGCTGGTCTACGCGCTGAGCTACCTGGTCGGCTCACCGCGTCAGGAGAAGACCTTCTTGCGTATGGCGGCGCGCTTTTTTCGGAGCTGTGAGTATCTGACGTCGCACTGGGCGGACCCGACGTCGTTGCTCGGTCGGATGAAGGAAGCGTACCATCGACGAGAGGTCCAAACCGTGCCTCAAAAGATGGCGCTCTGGGGCGATCAAATCGATGCGAAGAGATTTCCGAAGAATAGTCCCGAGCAAGTGACGAAGCTCGTGGCAAGCCTGCAGGTGATCGCCTATCGGATCGAAGATCTAATCCAACTGAGGGGCGCTCAACAGGCCGATCTCGCGGTTCGCGAGATCGGTGACGACATGCGGCAGTGGCGCGAGGTGGTCGACGCAGCGTTCCGACAGTGGTCCGAGGTTCCCGAAGCGGACCCAGGACATGATCTCCGAGAGCGAGTTTCGGATCGCCTCGCCAAATTGAATGACCGCATTCAGCAATTGGTGGAGCACGCTCGCCCGGGGGAAGTCGGCGACGCGGAAACCCGAAGCTTCTATCAGCTTCTCGGTACCTACCGTGGCCTCACCGAGGCTGGAGTCGCGTACGCAGGCGTGGCGCGCAAGATCGACTGGGCCGAGTGGCGGGAAGAACGTTTCGAGTGATCGAGGATAGGAGGACACATGAATTTCATTCCAAGTGAGCTCGCCATTGGAGGCGTCTACATGCCTCCGCTGCTCGTCGTATCGATCCTCGGGAGCGTGGCCGCGGCCTTCACGGCACAGCAACTCAATCGCCGTCGCCTTTCAGACGGCTTCTTTTACCCGCCGTTGGTGTTCGTTGCGATGGCGGTCATTTACACGGTGGTCATTGGGACCTTCTTCATTCCGGTGTGAGCATGGACAAGAAAAAGAAATATCTCGCAACCGGGGCGGTCGTACTGCTTGCAGTCGTCCTCGCCCTACTCAAGTACTGGGACTACGTGGTGAACCCCTGGACTCGTGACGGGCAGGTGCAAGCAAACGTGATCCAAATTGCTCCTCGGGTTTCAGGCCCCATCGTCGACTTGCCGATCAAGGACAATCAGTTCGTCGAGGCCGGTGACGTGCTGTTCCAAATCGATCCGCGGACCTTCAAGGTTGCACTCGATCAAGCCAAAGCGGAGCTCGACGACACAGGCAACAGCAACGAGGCGCTTGCCGAGCAGGTCGCGGCGTCAGAAGCGGCAGTCGAAGCGGCACGGCACGCCGTGACTCAGGCCGCGAGCGGGATCAAAGAAGCCGAGGCGGACCTCGTGAGGAACCAGAGGGAGTACAAACGCCAGCAGGAGATGCTGCCGCGCAAGGCGACCTCGCAAAAGTCGCTGGACTACGCCAAGGCGAACTACCAGGTTTCACAGCAGGAGCGTAGGACGGCCATCGCCGGTGTGGCGCAGGCGAAGGCAAATCTCCGCCAGGCGGAGGCCAATCTCGCGGAGGCGGAGGCGAATCTCGGGGCAGCGGGTGCCGAGAATCCGCGAATTCGAGCGGCGCAGGCCGCCGTCGAACAAGCCGAGCTCGATCTAGAGTTCACTACCGTCAAAGCGCCAGTGGACGGTTACATCACCAACCTTTCGATTCGCAAAGGAAGCCAAATGGTCGCCAACCAGCCCGTATTGGCGCTGGTCGACATCAACAGCTACTGGATTGAGGCTTACTTCCGCGAGAACTACATCGAGAACATCGCGCCTGGCGATCGGGCCGTGGTCACGTTGATGTCCTACCCGGACCAGCCGCTCGCGGGCAGGGTGCAAAGCATTGCGTGGGGGATTGCGCAGCAGGATGGGAGCAGCGGCTATGAGCTGCTCCCCAACGTGGCGCCCACCTTCGAGTGGATTCGGCTGGCACAACGAATTCCCGTCAGCGTGCATCTCACCGACGTGCCCGAAGGCGTGGCGTTGCGTGTCGGCACGACCTGTTCGGTGCTCGTCGAAACAGGCACGGCCGATGAGCAAGCCGAGACGTCACCGACCGCCGCACCAAGGCTTCTCCAATGATGTATCTAGCGCGGAGGAAGAAGGTGTGGAGGAGCAATCAAACGACCGTTGCGGGGGCTCTGTTTGCCGGCATTGTCAGCCTGCTTCCGGTTTCGGCCCACGCGCAGTGCGGCGAGCTCACTTGGCTCGAGGCGATCAATCAGGCGCTCGACGCGAACCAGGCGCTGGTGGCAGCGCGTCAAACGCTCGACGCGCAGCACAAAGACATCGCGATTGCGAGAGCGACGATGCTGCCGGGGGTCGGCTTTGGTGGGCTCGCGCAACTCAGCAAGGACAGCACGTTCAGCTCCAGCGCCGGTGTCGTTCCGGAGCGCACCCTTCAAGTGGCGGGAAAAATCACCCAGACCCTCTACAACCAAGGCGACATCGATGCGCTCGGTTCTCAAAAGCACCTTCACCTAAGCCAGCAGGAAAGTTTCGAGGACACGCGGAACCAAACCATCGCGGCGGCCGGCCAAGACTATTTGGGTGTGCTTCTGGCGGAGGCGCTAGTGGCTCTGCAGCAGGACAATCTCGGCCTCAGCAAGCAGTCGCTCGACCTCACCAAGGCTCAGGAGAGCTCCGGCCAAGTCCCCTACCGCAACGTCCTTCGTTGGCAGACTCAGCTCTACGCTGCCGAGCGGCAGCTGGTCGCTCAGGAGGGCAGCCTTCTCGCGAGCCGCTTCCGATTCAACCAGGTTCGCAATCGACCGGGGGAGGAGATCTGCAAGCTGGAGGAGCTCACGGTCAACGAGAATGGGTTCATCTTTGCGAGCCAAGCCATCGCCAAGGAGATCTCCGACGATGCAAAAGCCGCCCTCGCAAGAGACTATCTCGTGGCGCTCGGCCTCGAACGTTCCGTAGTCCTCCGCAGCCTGGATGCGGAGATCAAGGCGGAACAGCGGAAAATGAAATCTGCTCGGCGTTGGTTGATTCCCAGCCTCGATGCCGCCGCGGCGGCGGCTTCGTTCGTGAAGACGGGCGGTGCGGGGTCGGACGAGCAGCAAGATGGCGAGATTTTTTGGCAAGTGGGGCTGACGCTCGATTGGAGCGTGCTCGACGGCGGAGCCTACATTGCGACGATGAATCAGAGCAAAGCGGAGTTCTGGAGCCTGAGGTCCCAACGTACCAATGCGGCGACGAGCCTCGAGGAGAATATCCGCAGCACCGCCGCAGTGGCGATGGCGTCATTCGAGCAAATCGGACTCGCCGAGAAGGAGGCGCAGGCTTCTGAAGAGAACTACAAGTTGGTCAATGAAGCCTACCTCCAAGGCGAAGCCGCGCTCATCGAGCAGATCGATGGGCAGCAGCAGTTGATCCAGGCGAACACCGCCGCCCGGCAGGCGCTTTACCAGTTCCTTTCCGACGTGATCAGTCTCGAGCAGTCGATCGCGTACTATCCGTTCCTCGAGGGAGACGCCGGTTCGCGTGTTCACGAGTTAGAGGCGAAGCTTCAAGGTGCCCGCTTAGAGTAACAAGTCCCCGTAGCCCCAAATCGCCGTGCCGAAGATCCCGGTGAGGTAGCTGAGGCGCGAAAGACGAGCGAACGTTTTCGGCGGCCGCAAGATGGCCTGTGCTTTCTCACGTGGCGAGTGTTCTTGATCTCGAAAAATTCTTGCGAGGTCACGCTGGTGCAGCTTGACCAACGCGAAATTCGCTCCCGCCGCCAACAAACACATCACCGCGCCCGATCTCGAAAACCAGTCTGTCGCGCCCAGCTGCGACACGTAATAGGAGAACGCCACGAAGAGCCACGCAATCGTCAACTCCAGGCCCACTCGAAAGTACGCGTTCTTGAGTGACACTTTCATCCAATCCTCCAGTCTCGAGTTGCTACCGGTGCTACCGTACCCCGAAGACGAGCGCGCGGCTGCGTTGCCCCGA
>JAFDFW010000602.1 GCA_019309605.1 Deltaproteobacteria bacterium
TCCACAAGATGGAGGCAAGCGCGACGGCATCCTCCAGAGACCTTCAGGTCGTGTCGACGAAGATCGCGCTGAACTACCGTGTCGACGCTGCGCAGATCGTCGAGGTGTTTCGCAACGTCGGAACGCGCCTGGTCGTGGAAAGCACGATCATCGATCCGGCGCTCCAAGAGTCTCTCAAACAGGCCACTGCGCAGTACACCGCCGAGGAGCTGATCACCAAACGCCAAGAGGTGAAGGAGACACTCGGTGAGAGCATCAAGGTCACGCTTGCCAAGAGTGACATCCTCGTCACCGAGCTCTCGATCACCGACTTCCAATTCGCCGCCGAGTACCAGCAGGCGGTCGAATCGAAGCAGGTTGCTGAGCAGCGCGCGCTCACCGCGACGAACGATCTCGCGCGTATCAAGGTCGAGGCCGAGCAGGAGGAGGCTAAGGCGCGTGGTACCGCCAACGCGATGCTGGCCAGGGCCGAGGCCGAAGCCAAGGCGCAGGAGCTCCTGAGGAAGACAATTAGCGCTGAAATCGTGTATTTACGGGCGGTGGAGAAATGGGACGGGCACCAGCCAACCATCGTGGGCGAGGGCGGCGCAATCCTAGATCTCGGCGCAATTAAGAAGGCCGCCGGACGCTGATCAGCGCCTGTCCTTTACGAGGCTCGCGAGCTTCGGTAGCAGCGACGCGCGAAGCTTTTCTTGGCGCGGGTCGTTGCTGCTGATCGCGAGCAGGATCCCGGACCGCGGGCCTCGCATCGTCGGTAGGCCCGTATTCCCGGCTAGGCGTCTCGGACGAAGTCGTCGCCGTGGCAGCCGCCCGATCGCAACCGGTGAGACCGAACAGGAGCGGACGCAAAGTAGGACTTGCGTACGTAGTGGCCTGAAGCGGGTCGCACCCGGAATGTATCAGAACCCGGCGATGAAGTGGCCGAATGCCCACGTCGCCGGAGCCGTGAAAGTGAGCGCATCCACTCGGTCCAGGATACCGCCATGGCCCGGCAAAATGCCGCCGCTATCCTTCACGCCGCTGCTGCGCTTCAGCACGGACATCATGAGATCGCCGGCCTGTCCTGCACCGCCAGCAAGAATGCCGAGCGCGACGGCGTCGATGGGGCCCAGGCCCGGGAGGAAGAAGCTCATGATGACGGCGCCGACAACCGATGCCATGAGGCCGCCAGCCGATCCTTCAAGCGTCTTTTTGGGGGAAATTCGCGGCGCAAGCTTCGTCTTCCCGAATTTGCGGCCGACGAAATAGGCCGACGTGTCACTGCCCCAGGCAAGCACCATCGTGAGCAGAACCCAGGCACCGGTTGGCTCGAACTCCCGCACGAGCGCGACCGCCGCCAAGGTCCCGCCGACGTAGACTGGCGTCCCCAACAGCCAGCCGATACGCACGCTTGCGTTGTGAAGCGGATCCTCTTGCAAGAGGCTCCACGCCATTGCGCCGAGGATGATAATCAGCACGACGCCGTACACCGCGCTCGCAGTCTCGAGGAAGATGATCGTGTACGCGAAGAGAACCGAGGATACGGAACCCCAGGTGCGCAACCCGCGCGACGACGGAACCTTCATCGCCATGAGCTCGTAACCGCCGAGCGCGACGGCCGCCAAGATGAACGTCTGCCAAACCCAAAGGGGCCCGGCGAACATCATCCACAAGATGATCGGAATGAGCGGCAACACGGTTGCTACGCGCAGCGCCGTTCCCGACAAACCCTTCTTCACGGGCGGTTGCTCGATGGCGTCAGTCATATCGCGCGCTCCGACTCGTTGCGTGTCTTCGTGGAGGTTACATCGTGGTGGGCATCGAGAACGAGGCCGAAGCGCCGCTCGCGCCCCTGGTATGCCTGAATCCCGCAATATAGTGAATTTGCATCGAAATCCGGCCACAGCTCATCCGTGAAATAGAACTCCGCATACGCGGATCCCCACAAGAGAAAGTTGCTGATCCTCTGCTCTCCGCCGGTCCGGATCATCAAGTCGACGGGACCGACATCCATCGATGGGAGCAACCGAGCGATTGCTGCTTCGTCGATGTCGTTGGGATCGATCTCGCTGTCACGCGCTTTACGGGCGAGCGCGCGCGCAGCGTCGATCAACTCTTCGCGTCCGCCGTAAGAGAGCGCGAGGTTCAACGTCATGCCTTCGTTCGATTCCGTTTCCGAGGTGAGTGTTCGCAACCGCGACTGCGCATGTTGCGGAAGCTTGTGTAGGCGACCGATCGCAGCCAAGCGAATCTCGTTGTCGACGAGCTCGTTGCGCTCGGACACGAGGCACTCGCACAAGAGGTCGACGAGCGCGTTGATCTCTGCTTGCGGCCGATCCCAGTTCTGCTCGCTGAACGCGTACAAGGTCAGTGCGGGGATGCCGAGCCGCCGCGCAGCGCGCATCGTGGCGCGCACCGCGTCCGCACCACGTTGGTGTCCGGCGGTGCGTGGTTTACCCCTCGCCTGAGCCCAGCGCCCGTTTCCGTCCATGATGATCGCGACATGTTGCGGAAGTCGGCTAACATCGACCAAGGCCATTGCGAGCGAGTATCATGCAGTCCCGAAGGCAGCAAGAACG
>JAFDFW010000603.1 GCA_019309605.1 Deltaproteobacteria bacterium
TTCTCGAAGTCCCCAATGCTCCAACTCTTGTCGAAATAGGCCTTCGTCGGTGCGTAGAAGCGCAGGTAGACCCACCAGCCCTGGCCGGGAATGGTCTGGACCCAGTTCTTCTCTTTGCCTTTCGGTGCGGTCGGGCCGTAGTACAGATCTACCGAGCCATCCTTGTTCTTGATGAGATCCTGCCTTGACGACTGGGCCGCTCTCTTCTGCTCGTTGTCGATCAGCGTCCGGGTATCCCAGCTATAGACAGCAACAGACCAAAACTGCTCCGCTGGCGGACTTGCGGGGATGTGCAGAGTGTAAGACTTGCCCCCCTCCAGCCAATCTCCGTCCTTGTCGGCATACGACGCGAGATAGATGGAGCCAAGCCCCGGCGTGGTAGTGACCATCCCCGCCGAGGTCGTGACGGCCTCATACATCCATTCCGCACGTTCATCGAGCTGGTCGTAGTTCTCCATGCGCTGTGTCGGATCAAGGCCAAGCGCGATCTTCCAGTTCGCACCCTTCCAGTAGGGCTCGGTCGAGCGTTTGGCGAGATCGTTCGCCTTGGCCATCGCCTCTCCGACGAACGCCGCTTCTTCGAGGAGCTTCTTCTGCCTCGGAGTTGGGTTGAACGGCTTGCCCTTCTCGATCCCGACGCGCTTCAGCATCGCCATGAAGAAGCGATCCCGCTCCGCCACGACCTCGCGGTTCAGGATCTCGTGGAGTCGCTCCCAGAAGGCCATTCCGCGCGGCGGCCCGAAGAAGTACTTGGCGGAGGGCTGCGGATAGAGATTCTTCGGTGGATTGGCTCGGTCTTTGTATGCGTAGGTTCGAAACTTCGACTGCAGCGCAGCCGCTTTCTTCGGATCGGATTCCAGCATTCGAACGCCGATGAAGATGTTGTTCGTGGGGGACTCGATGACTCTGTAGCCACTCGGTTCGGCACCTTTATAACCCGGCGGCGTGATCAGGTACTTGGCGCCTTTGCCCTTGTCCGGTCCAGCCAGGCCAATATCCGTAATCGGCCTCTGCCAGAAATCGTCGACCATCCCTGCCGTCTTGCCTACCGGAACGTCGATGACGAAGGGTCCGGTGCTTTCGAGGTTCACGGTCCCAAGAATGTACGGCGTGGTGGCGTTGGCGGTGAGAATGCCGAGCTTCTGCTCCAGGGAGGCCGTCTTCAACAGCTCTCCCTGTCGGACCTTGAAGACATTGTCGGTGTAGTACTGGAGGTTCGAGAAGGACGCGATCGGGATTCCCCACAAATAGGCCTGCGTCGCGCCGTGAAAATCCATGTTGTCCAGAATCCTCTCCATGGACTCCTTGGACGGATACTGGTTGTCGAACTCCAGCGAGCCAATGCGCGTGTCGACCTTCCCCTCGAAGGGCTGGTGCGGCTGCGGCAGATAGAACGGGTCGTCACCGGATTTGGCGTGCGCCCCACCCTGACAGCCAACGGCGAGCGTCAAGAGCAGTAGTGGAAATAGTTTTCGAATCGTCATGCTCTCTCTCTCTGACTTGGCGATTGGTTTGTGACTCATTCCAACCTCTTCACAGGGGGCATCTTCCAGGTTTTGTCCAAGATGGATTTACCCGGGCCGTAGGTGCGGAGCACCAGCCAGAAGGGTCCCTCAGGCGCCGGAAGCCAGTTGCTCTTCTTGTCCTTGCCGGGAGACTTGGCCTGGAAGTAGATGGTGATGGAGCCGTCGGCGGCTTTCTTCAACCCCTGCGTGGGGCTCCCTATCGAGTACCGGTTGATCGGATTGTCGACCAGCCAGCGTTGGGGGAGCTTGTACATGGTCCAGGACCAGAAGTTCTTCGCAGGGGGGATCTGATCCGCAGTGAACGTGATCGTGTAGTTGCCCTTGCTGCCATCGAAGAGCTCTCCCTGGTCGTCCTCGGGCACCGCGAAATAGACCGACACCTTTTTCACATTGCCGAAGATGCCAGCCATGACGCCTAGCGCCCGGCTGAAGTAGTCCTTGTTCAGGTCCTTGCGGGAACGGAAGAACAAGCTGGGGTCCGTAATATGGGTGGAGCCCTTCTTCAATTCCGTCAGGGCGTCCTTCATCCCCTCCGCGATCGCAGCGCTGACATCCGTGCCCAGCTCTGACGAGTCCCACGCCTTGCCCGGAACGAGACCAATCTTGGCCATCCGATCCTGAACCGCCTTGTCCTGTGGACTCGGCGTCGTGAAGGGCAAGAGGAAATTGACGTAGGCCCAGAATCCGTCGGTCGTCTCGACGCCGTCTTTCCACGGCATCCACTCAATCGCAGGAGCCGGCTCGGGCGCTGGCTTGCCGAGGTATGTGCTGAGCGGTTGGAGCTTGTACTGCTTCTGAATCTTCTCGACGTCGGGCAGATCCTTGGGATCGATCAACTGCGTCCGAGTCAGCGTGCCGAGGAAACTGGAATCTCCCCGGATGACCCGTTTCACGCCCTTGGGCAGCGTCCCCTCCCACGTCGGCGATACCAGGAGCACCGTGACGCCGTCGTTACCGTCTTCGACCGACCCGGGGTTGTCGAGGACGAACCCCCAGAGGTCGTCCCACTGGCTGGTGTAGAAGCGGCTCT
>JAFDFW010000604.1 GCA_019309605.1 Deltaproteobacteria bacterium
AAGTCTACGCCCGGGTACTCGAGAACGATTCAGGAGCCGTTACCGTCAAGACCGGGATTCGGTGCGAGCAAAGCGGATTCTCTGTCGACCATTTCGCGGGAACGTTTTCGCTCGTAGCGAAGGTAGCGCCGCACGAGCACGCAGGGGTGCTGAGCCCCCGGACAAAGGTCTCTCTTCCACTGGACCCACAGCAAGAACTCTACGGACCAATCCTGTTCCAGGGTGCCCGGTTTCAGCGGATCAGGCAGCTGCAGATTCTGAATAGCGCTGAATGCCTCTTCGAAAGTGAAGAGCGAGAGAGTCGAGAATTCGTGTTGGGCGACCCGTTCGCCCGCGATGCGCTTCTTCAAAGCCTCCAACTATGCGCAGTCCCAGATCAGTGTCTCCCGGTGCACATTGGACGCTGGCGGATTGCGGACACCAGAGACAACACGGCACGCAGGCGCAGCAACCAGGCAACTATCACCGATCGCACAGAACACGAGTACGTTGGAGATATCCTCTCGACCGACCAAACAGGCGCAGTTCTGGAACAGCTATCGGACTATCGCGCGAAGATTCTGGAGCACCGGCCCGATTGGCCCACCGCTGAGCATCTGGCGTCGGGCGAGCCAAGCCAGGCGGACCTCGCCCCAGACGCGGACTGGAGCGCGGGCAATAGCTTCTACACAATCGAGGGAGGCGGCCCTCGCGGGCAAGTGATATTCGCCTTCCGCTTTCCGCTGACGTTCCGCAACTCGGCCAACCCGCTCGGTACTGTCTACTTCTCGAACTTCGCCGAGTGGATGGGCAAGGCGCGAGAACTCAGCGGCATGCTCCAGGCGGATTTTCATCGAAGGCTCTTCGAGACATTCGGCGCGGGCCTGTTCGGAGGAGTCACGAACTCGTTTGAAACAACGATCCTTGGACGAGCTGGCCACAGCGATGTCATCGAGGGACGGATTTGGATGGAGCAGTGCGGTGAAACTGAGTACACCGCTACGTGTGAGTGGCGTCGGCTCCCGTTTACCGGGGGTCCGACCGAACGTATCGCTATGACGCGCATGCGGACCTCGTCCGTGGAAATCCTCGGCCACGGACTGGCGCGACCGGCCCCATGGCCAGAAGACTTCTACGAGTTTCTAGTCGGTATGCGACCCGCTCGCGATGTCGTCGCGCCACTGGATCGGCTGCCCGAGAGCTTGGGTCAATTGGAGATTGGTGCTCCCTTGTGGAATGCCAAAGATGAGGGCCGAGACCTACTCGTTGGCAGAGAGGTGTTCACGACCTCGCTCCAAGATTCGAACCTCGTGGGAAATCTGTACTTCGGAAACTATAGCGAGTGGCAGGGCAGGCTCCGCGACCAGTTCCTGCATGACATCGCACCGTCTTGTTTCGACCCTGCGAACGTCGGTGGACAGCTTGAATGCCTCTCCTTCGGAACCCACCATCTTCGAGAAGCGATGCCCTTCGACCACATCGAGGCATCCATGTACCTCAACGCTCTGCACCCGGGCGCCCTTGATCTCTGGTTTGAGTATCACCGGGTAGACACCAGCGGAGCGCGAGAGAAGCTGGCAGTCGGGGAACATCGCGTCGCGCTCGTGTCGGCCACGGGGGACCCGCTTCAGGTGATCCAATGGCCGTCCGGGGTTCTCTCCCGTCTGAAACGAATTGTCGCCTGGAAGCCGGACGCGGAAGAAGCGCGGGAAACCGCCTGAAGCCCGGATGATTGGTGGCGCTTCCGCCGGTTTGGTAGACTACCAGACAGGGTGGAGGGGCGGCTGAAAGCGAGCAACGTAGAGGAGCCAACTGGAGTCGATGTCGCTCCGAGCGCGCAGGCCGAGGAACTCTTCGAGCTGGACCGCCGGAGACGCAACGTACAGGGACTGTCCGCAGGGGTTCTGGTAACTACCGCGACGATCCTCCTCTTCGTGCCCGTCGAGTGGTTCTTGATGCGTACGCACTTCGTGCTGCTTCAGGGCCTAACCTTGATCTGGATCGCGATGCTGATCGGAACCTGGGTGCTGCTTCGAAGACGTCCCGAGCGGGCGCTCAGGCACATCGATAACCTGGTGTTCTTCCTCTTTCTCTTCGTCTCCACATTCAACCATCTCCTTTGTTGGTTAGACACGGGTTATGACTCTCCCTACGCCTTGACGATCCTGTTCGTACTGATCGGGGTGAACTTCTTCATCTCGTGGCCCGCCGCCCGTGCGGCAGCGTTTGGTCTCAGCGTGTACGCACTTTTCTTAGCTCCGTTGATGATGGGACTTGTCCCCCTTGGAGACCCGCGCATCGCAACTGTCTACCAAGGGGTGCTCTTCGGAACCGCCCTGATCCTCATCGCGTTCCAGAGACATCGTCTCGGTCTGGAGCGCAGCGAGTTCTACTCCAGGTTGGAAGTTCAGAAGACCAAGGCAAGCCTGCAGGAGGCATACGAACAGCTGCAAGAAGTCGATCGGCTCAAGTCCGAGTTCTTCGCCAATATCAGTCACGAGCTTCGTACGCCGCTCACTCTAATTTTGTCGCCCGTGGATGAGCTTCTCGAGAAGCTGCGGCCGAGT
>JAFDFW010000605.1 GCA_019309605.1 Deltaproteobacteria bacterium
GGGCGTTCACTTGGCCTACGAGGACCGCGTTCTCCGGAGCAAGGTGGTGATGTCGACCCTCGATCCGCAGACCACGTTCGTCGACCTGGTTGGCGAAGAGCATTTGCCGCCGGAAATCAAGCGCACGGTCGAAGGCTGGGAGTGGGACAAGTGGAGCTTCAACACGCTGCACATCGCAGCCGAAGAAGCGCCGCAATACGCATGTGACGACCCGTGGATCGACAAGTGCTTTGCCACCGTGTTTGGACTCGAGAGTGTCGACCAGCTGGTTGCCCACTGGCAGAACGTGAGTGCGGGGACCATTGACCTACAGAACTTCGGCGGGCACTCCACCTGTGAGAGTCAATTCGACCCGACCTTGAGCGACCGGCCCGGAAAGTTCGTGTCGATGATGCAGATGCACGCGCCCTACGACCTCGAAGGGGGCTGGGTCCAGCGACGCGAAGAAATCCAAGAGGCGATGTTCGCACGCTGGCGCAAGGCGGCGCCCAATCTGACGCCGGACAAGATACTGGCGACCTCGATGGAGGACCCCAGCCAGATCGAGATCCGTTTCCCGCAGATGCGCCGCGGGTCGATCAAGCACGGCGACTACGGCCCGCTGCAGATGGGTTGCTTCCGGCCGAATCAGGAATGCTCGGGGACCGACACGCCGATCGAGGGTCTCTACACCTGTGGCGCGTCGAACTATCCGGGCGGCTTGGTGCTCGGTGGGCCCGGTTACCTCGGCGCCAACAAGGTTGCGGACGATCTGGATGTCCGTCGCTGGTGGAAGCCGACGTCGGAGATGGACCGCTACATCAAGACTTATCTCGAGGACTAGGAACGCACGAGGGTACCCATGGCAGACAACGCATACGACGTGATCATCATCGGCGCTGGCTTCGGCGGCAGCTCTTGCGCAGGACTCTTGGCCAAGCGCGGCTTGAAAGTCTTGCTGACGGACAAGAATGCCAACGCCGGCGGCAAGGCGATGAGCCTGAAAAAGAACGGCTACACCTATACCCCTTGGGTCGTGATCGGCTCGCCGGTGCAGGACAATATCTATCAGCACATGCTCGATGAGCTCGAGGTGGCAGACTTGGCCACGCTATCGATTCCAGGCACTCAGGGCAGTTTCTACAAGAGTCCCGACGGGACCTATAGCCGGATGCCCGAAGCGGATACCGATCACCTCGACCCGGAGGTCATCTTCAAGTGGCTGGAGATCCCCGAAGAGAACCAGGAGCGGCCACTCGAGTTCTTCACCAACATGGCCTTGATGGAGCCCGAGGACGTCGCAAAGCTGGATGGCCAGAGCTTCGGTGAGTGGATAACCGCCGCCGAGCTCCCGCGCTCTCTCTACGCCTTCATCGTGAGTCTCTGCGACGGCTTGTTCATGGTGCCCGTCGAGAAGCTGGATGCGGCCGAGGCGATCACCTCCCTACAAGGAATCTTCATCCGTGGTGGTGGGGTCTTTAGCGAAGGAGGCTTTGGCAAGGTGGCCGAGGCCTTCTGTGAGGCCGTGCGACGGTATGGCAGCGACGTGATGATGGGCACTCGGGTGCGCCGGGTGATCGTCGAGGATGGCAAGGTGGCGGGCATCGAAACCGACAAGGGCGAGTTCAGAGCGCCGATTGTCATCAGCAACGCGGGGATACAGCCCACGGTGCTCAAGCTCGTCGGCGAGGAGCACTTCGACAAGGACTTCACGAAGCGCGTTCAAGAGCTCGTTCCGTCCTATTCGTTGATCGGCTATCGCTACTTCTTGAGCAAACCGGTGACCAACGCTTCCTTTGGGGTGGTCTTCTCCGACGACGGCCCGTGGAGCCAGAAACGGCTCGATGAAGCGGCGGAGGGCAAGGGCTCGAGAGAGGGCGTGCTGTATTTCGAAGTGCCTTCGAACTACGATCCCAACGCCGCGCCGGAGGGCAAAGCGATGCTGATGACGGGATGTTTCTGCCCGCCGGACCCGAACCTTTCGAAAGAGCAGCTCCTGGCCTGGGCGAGTGCCGGCGAAGAAGTGGCGTTTGGCGTGTTCCCGGAGCTCGAAGCGGCGATCGAGAGCAAGGACTTCTACACGACGCGCAACGTTTCGAGTGCGACCCGGGATTCGGCGGTGGCCGGGGCGGGCGGAGAAACCATCGGCCTCGCCCAGATCGTCGGTCAGTGCGGTTCGACGAAACCTTCAATTAAAGCTCCGCTCGAGGGCCTGTTCTTCGTGGGCACCGACGCTGGCGGGGTTGGTGTAGGCACGCAACAAGCGATCGACTCCGGGATGAACGTCGCCGACGCGGTGGAGCAGTATCACCGGCAGCGGTAGTCGACGATCTCGTAGTCGGTCTTGGGCAGGGTCAGCCTGGCTGCCAATGGCCGGATACGCACAGACGCGCACATTGGAGGAAAGTACAAGAGTGGACTTTACTCTAAAACTAGTTCTTGCTCTAAGCATAGAGTATACTCTATTATTGTGAAAGGTCGGGGATGCGCCCCGCTGGCGTCGCGCTCGATCTCCGGGAGTTCTGCGGAATCTCCGAGAAGGAGCGGACAAATGCCAAAAGATGAG
>JAFDFW010000606.1 GCA_019309605.1 Deltaproteobacteria bacterium
GGGCTTCGCCATCCGGCGACGGTCGGCCTCCCCTCGTCTAGGTCGTAGCGAAACGGCGATTCGGCGAGCGTAGGCAGGTCCTGCACGGACTGCGTCACCACGCGGTCCCGCGTCTGGGGAACGCCCGAAGCAGGGAACTGCGCGCCCGCAGAAGACGGAGGCGGGGTGGCCGCCAGTATCTCTCCGATTTGCCGCGAGGCGTGAATCGGCTCCCGACTGGCGAGGTATGCGGTCAGGGCGTCGGCCATCTTCCCGGCGTCGGCGTAACGGTCGGCGGGATTGACGGCGGTGGCGCGCGCGACAATCGCGTCCAGCTCGCCAGGGACTGCTGCGCGCGATGACGATGGCGCTGGTACGTGGGCCTGGCGCACGGCGTCGAGAAGCAGCTGAATCTGGCTCTCCTGTCGAAGCCGCTCCCCAACCAAGAGCTCCCACAACACGACCCCCGCAGAGAAGATGTCGCTCCGGTGATCCAAGGGCTCGGCCCAGGCCTGCTCGGGCGACATGTAGAAGTACTTCCCCTTGATGATCCCGGACTGCGGATCGCTCTGTCTCGACTTGGCTTTCGCGATGCCGAAGTCGGCAATCTTCACCTCGCCTGCGAAGCTGAGCAGTACGTTCTGTGGGGAAACGTCGCGGTGAACAATCCCGGTGGGCTCACCACGCTCATCCCGATGCTGGTGCGCATAGTCGAGACCGCGGCACACCTCGGCGATGACGTGCGCGGCGAGATCAACGGGCAACAGTCGCCCGGCTTGGCGAAGCCCCTCGAGCACGTGATGCACTCCATCACGAGGACATAGGCGTCATCGACACGACCGAGATCCAGGGTCTGGACGATGTTCTTGTGGCTCAACGAAACCGATAGCTTCGCCTCATCGACGAGCATGGAGCCGAAACCCTCATCGACTGAATGATGCTGATGTATCCGCTTGATGGGCACGAGCCTCTCTAGCCCTGCGACCCCCGAGGCCCGGGCGAGATATACTTCGGCCATGCCGCCCGCAGCGAGGCGCTGGAGGAGTGTGTAGGGTCCGAAGGGTCGTGGCAGGTTCGCGCTCGGCATGGGGCTGTCGACCGCAATCTATCCAATTCGATTCCATGTGGCAGGTTCGCGCTCGGCATGGGGCTGTCGACCGCAATCTATCCAATTCGATTCCATGACGTAAACGAATGGTTCGCGTATGCTGGAGTCATGAGTCGACCACCTATGCCAAAGCTCACTTCGGACCACCTGGCCGACATCGGCCTTTTCGGAGGATTGAGCAAGGAGACGCTCGAGACCCTTGCTTCCTCGCTCCCGACCAGCCGCATCGAAGCAGGAGCCCTGGTCGTCGAAGAGGGTGACTTGTCGACCCAGATGTTCGTCGTCGTTGCTGGCGAGCTCGAGGTCATCAAGAAGGGCGAGTCGGGCGGCGACGTGCGCGTGGCGGTGCTCGGCCCGGGCGACTGGTTCGGCGAGATGTCGATCCTCGACGTGCAGCCGCGTTCGGCGAGCGTACGGGCAGTCGCCCCCACCTTGGTGCTCTCGGTGACAGCGGACCACGTCGAGAACCTGCTCTACCGGCGCGACGTCAAGGACTACGCGCTCTTCATCATGAACATCGCACGGGAGCTCAGCCGGCGTCTCCGAGTCGCCGACGGCATCCTCGCCCAGTTTTACGCCGCTCTCTCCCATCAGTACGGCCCAACGCCGAGGCGGTGATGGCCTGGTGGAAATGGGCGCTGGTGTTTCTGGCCGGGGCCATTGTGGGAGCGTTGGCCTGGGGGGCGAGCGACCTCGCGGCCGCCGAGTCGTGAAGATCGACAAAGACGGCAAGGTGATCGAGCAATAGCAGCTAGAGCACCCGGGGCGGCGGTGTGGTCAGGCCCTTGAGTTCCTCTCGCTCCTTTAGCGCTTCGAGGATAATCGTGGCGGTCTCTTCAATCGCGCAATTCGTGACGTCGACGACCATCCACTCGGGGTTGTCGCGGAAGATCGCGTGAGCGTATTCCAGCTCGGCTTTGATGTGGTCACGGAGGCCGTAGTTCGCGTCAGGAGGCATGCCCAGTTGCTGCAGGCGCTGCCTTCGGATGTCCATCAGTTGGTCCACATCGACGGTGAGGCCCACAACCCGGTAGCCCGGCAGCTCGTGGAGCTCATTCGGCGGGTCGACGCCGAGCACCAGCGGCACGTTGGCAACCCGGAGCCCACGTCCCGCCAGGTAAGTCGACAGCGGGGTCTTGCTCGTACGGCTCACGCCAACTAGGACCAGGTCGGACTTGTGGAGATTCCGCGGCTCCTTGCCGTCATCGCTCTTGACCGCGAACTCGATCGCCTCGACTCGACGAAAGTATTCCTGGGACAAGGGCATCTCGCCGGTCGGAATGTTCACGGGGTCGGCTTCCAGGTGGTGACCGATGTGACTGATCAGCGAACCGATCACGTCGACATGCCGAACGCCGAGCTTCGCTGCCTGCTCGTTGAAGTGGTCGCGAAGCTCTGGACGCACCAACGTGAACACGACCATCGCCTGTTGGGCGGCCGCGCTCTCGAGGATGGCAGTCATCGCGCGTCCGTCCCGTACTCGCCGCTCGAGCTTGAGCCTAACGCTATGGTCTGGAAACTGAAGGAGCGTCGCGCGGGTTACTCGCTCGGCAGTTTCGCCGGTCGAGTCGCTAACGACGTAGATGACCTTCGCATCCATCGGCACACGGCTCAGCCGCGGCGGCCCAGCTTGCGCCCATGCATGCGATTGACGCGACGGCGGTTCTTCGCCTTGCGCTTCGCATTGCGGCGCGCGGCCTTGTTGCGCTTACGGGGCCGGTCGCTGTTGGCGATGTTCAGATACATGAATTACTCCTAAGACGGGTGTGTAGAGGATGGCCGGAGGGTTCGCAAGCCGCCATCGCGATCACCGCTCGCGTCGTGGGACGAGAAGCCAATAGTCCAAGTCTAGTACAACATCCTTGTCGTACACGTCTCGGCCGTCTTTCGATACCTTCAGCGGGAAGCCGGCTTCCGTGGGGCGGACATCCTTGAGCCCCACCAATCGCACGCGGAGCGCGCCACAGTCTGTCCTGCCGGGCAGGTCGGCTGTGTCGAGGATCTCGCTGTAAGCGTAGATCGTATCACCGGCGAACGTAGGATTGGCGTGGGCACCGCCGTTCCAGGCCAGGATGCCTAGCACCTTCTCCATGCCGTTGAACGACAACGAGCGCGCAATGCTGATGACGTGACCGCCGTACATCAAACGGCGCCCAAAACGGGTGTCTTTGGTCTGCACCGCGTCGAAGTGAACCTTCGCCGTGTTTTGATATAGCCGCGTCGCCGTCGCATGCTCCGATTCCTCGATCGTCATGCCGTCGACGTGATCGATCTTCTCGCCCGCCTCGTAATCCTCGAAGTAGGCGGTCCCGCCCGACGGCCAGTCCTCGTAACCCGCGAGATCGAGATTCGGAGGAACGACCAAGTCCGCGGGAGCGACTTCCTTGGGAATCGCCGGCCGATCGGCTGCGCCGGTTGGCGTCGCAGGGTCCCGCTTGTGAACCATCACCCATCGGTAGTATTCGAGCACCGTCTCGCCGCGTTGGTTGGTCCCGACCGTCTTGCCGTTGCTGTTCTCCTTCTTGCCGACGACCTCCGAGACGGACCGTAGGGTGTCGCCGGCGTAGACCGGAACGAGAAATCGCACACCGGCGTAACCCAGGTTCGCGACTGCATTGAGGGAGACGTCGTTGACTGATTTTCCGAACACGATGTGAAACACCAAGAGGTCGTTGATGGTCTCCCGCGGATGACCCAGCGAGCGGGCGAACTCTGCCGAACAGTGGAGTGGGTAGCGGGACCCTGTGAGCCCGATGTACATCGCCGCTTCGCCCTCGGTGATCGTCCGTGGCACCGCATGCACGAGCTCCGCGCCGACCTCGAAATCTTCGAAGAAATTGCCTGGGTTGGTCTTCGCCATGTCGTTTCCTCGGTTGCGGAGAGCCGATCCTAACCTGTAAAGTCGATACTGTCGCGGCGCCCACGGCCGCCTGGCACCGTTCGAGGTTTGGATGGTATGAGCCGACAGTGGACCTGGACCAACAGCGGGCGAGGATGGTGGAGCATCAGCTCCGTCACCGGGGGATTGCCGACAGCCGAGTGCTCGCTGCGATGGGAGAAGTGCCGCGCGAGGCATTCGTGCCCGACGCGCGCAAGAGGGAAGCCTACGCCGATGGCGCCGTTCTCCTCTCCCA
>JAFDFW010000607.1 GCA_019309605.1 Deltaproteobacteria bacterium
GCTCTTGTTGCCTTGAACCGATCCTTCGACCGACTCGGCAGACGCCCCCCCGAAGGCGACGAGCAAAACGGCGGCACATCCGGCCCCCAGCATGATCCAATTCCTAAATCCCGGCATTAGTATTCCTGTATTATTACAGCCCCACTGAGAGAAAGGTAACAAAATTCCCAGTTCCTCCCAAAGTTTGGGTCTCTGGCGCGTTGGGGGCCCGATTGAGGAACGATCGTGGGGATGAGATCAGCGCACCGAGTAGTCGATGAGCTTGACCGGCTCGGGGTGCAGGCGGGCGTGCATGGAATCCGTCATCCCTGCGGGATCACCACCGATTTCGATTGCTGTCGGTCCATCGAACTCGAACTCGACGTCTTCGGCGTAGACGTCGATCAGATTCTCATCCCGATAGGTGCCCTTCCAGGCGCTGAGCATGTGTGCAGCAATGTGCAGTGGGCTCGTTGCGACCACGCGGAGACAAAAACGGTCTGCCGGCCGGCCGTCGGCAAACGGAAAGACCCGGGCACCAAACCCCCAATACGGGATCGTCGACACCAACGCCGCGATACACGGACCCTCGAAGATGACTTCGCCCTTCTCGATCGGTGCCCCGCTCGGCTGCCCGTTGAGATCGAGACGTTCCGCTGCGCCGCGGTTGACGATCCGCACTTCCATCCGCGGGCGAAGGGCGAGCTCGGGGATCGTGAGCGTCGGGATCGAGATCGCATAGGAGAGTGCTCCAGTCGCGCGCTTTCCGACCCATGGCAGGTGACGAAGCACTGAACGAACCTCGTGGAAATGCTTGAGGCCGAGCGCGTCGAATCCTGCACCAGCGAATGGCGTGAGGAGGCCCTGCACTTCGATCAGCCGGAAGTCCCGGTGGGCGCTGTCGTGCCCTAAGCGAGCCAAGTCGGCGATTACGCCCTTGCGCGAAGTCCCCGCGCCAAGCGCCCAGGCGAGCGAGTTCCCGGTGCCGAGCTTCAGCAGACCGAAGCACGGTGGCTCCTGGTTTCGGCTGCGCGCCCCTTTTGTGATCGCGGTGACCATCTGCACGAAGGTCCCGTCGCCGCCCCCGGTCAACACCACTGGATAGCCGGACTCGACGATGTCGAGCGCGATTCCCTGCGCTTCATCCAAGCTTCTCGACAGGAAGAGGTCGCCGCTTCCGACCAGTTGATCGAAGCTTTCGATGAGCTCGCCGGTGACCTGCCTGGCATTGCCGTTGAGCACGACGGCAACGCGATCGGCCTTGTGCATCACGGGATTAGAGCCGCACGAGCGCAGCGCCCCAGGTGAAGCCGGAGCCAAATGCAGGCATGAGAATCAGGTCGCCCTTTTTGGCGCGGCCTTCCTGCACGGCCTCGCTGAGCGCGAGCGGGATCGAAGCAGCAGTCGTGTTCCCGTACTTCTGGATGTTGTGCACGACCTTCTCGGGCGCGACCCCGAGCTTCTTCGTAACGAGCTCGTTGATGCGCTTGTTCGCCTGGTGCGGGACCACGAGATCGAGATCCTCGACCGACACGCCGTTGCGTTCCAACACGGACTGGCTCACCTCGGGCATCTTCGTCGTCGCCCAGCGGAAGACGTGACGCCCGTTCATCGCCGGGAACACCGTCTTGTCATCGATCATTTCGTGCGTAATCCGAGGCACGTTCGCGCTCGTCGGCCCTTCGATCCAGAGCTCCTTCGCGCCGCTGCCGTCCGCATGGACTTCGACATCGATCACGCCCCTGTCGTCATCGTCGCTAGGCCCCAAGATTGCGCAGGCCGCGCCATCGCCGAAGAGAACCGTCACATCGCGACCTTCGTCGCTGAAGTCGAGGCCGGTCGAATGGACTTCGCCGCCGACCAGTGCGACGCGCTTGTACATGCGGCACCGAATCCACGCGTCGGCAACCTGCAGCCCATACAGAAAGCCGCTGCACTGGTTGCGTACGTCCAGAGCGGGGACGCCCGCGAGGCCGAGCTTGTCACCCAAGAAACACCCACTTCCGGGGAAGTCGTGGTCTGGGGAAAGCGTCGCGAAGATGATCGCGTCGACCTCGGAGACATCAATGCCGGCGTTTTCGCAAGCCATCTTGACTGCCGGCACCGCGAGGTCACTCGGTCCGGTGCCGCTATCTTCGATGTACCGACGCTCTTTGATGCCGGTGCGCTGCTGGATCCACTCGTCGCTCGTATCGAACAGCTTCGCGAGGTCGTCGTTGGTGACGACCTTCGAGGGCACGTAATGCCCCAGCCCAAGAATCGCGGTCCTTGTCATGAATCGAGCCCTTCCAGTTGGCCGAGCCTACCGAACCAACCTCGTAAAGTCGACGCGTTGCGTCGACCACAGGGCTTCGCCGCCGCTTTTCTGGAATGCACCGGGACCGGGGGCTGCTATAAGACCGGCCCCCTCGGCCGAGTGGCGGAATTGGCAGACGCGCCGGATTCAAAATCCGGTATTCGCAAGAATGTGTCGGTTCGAGTCCGACCTCGGCTACTGAGCGCTCTTTGCGCTGCGAGATGTGTCATCGGAGAACGGCTCGTGACGCACGTGCTCGCGATCGGGTTATCCTTGATATTGGGTGCATCGAATGAATTGGTACAGAATCAAGACCGCGTTCATCGGGTTGAAACGATTGGCAACGTTGCCCGAAGAGGACAAGCAAGCCTGCGTCGACGCGTACAAATTCTTCCAACGAATGCAAGCTGGTGAGAAGACCGAGACAAAGGACGAGACCCAAGCGGTCGCGGATTACTACAAGGTCTTGAACAACACGTTGTCGATCTTCGACGTGGAAAAGCTCTACATCCCGCCACAGCTGGACGAATCGGAGGGTTTGTATGGGAATCAGTTGTTAATCGAACAGTTTGTGTTGAAGGAGCTGAATCTCGAGAACCCTGGAAAGTCCCATCTATTGGATATGGGGTGCGGGAGAGGAAGAATCTCGTATCACTTCGCCACGCTGACCGGTGGTCAGGTATCCGGCTACAACATCGATTCGAATCAGATTGAAAGCG
>JAFDFW010000608.1 GCA_019309605.1 Deltaproteobacteria bacterium
CGACTTCAACCTTGGCAATATTCGCCTAGCCCCCAAAACCATTCGGGAAATTGAGCAACATCCACCACAACGTGTCCCGTGGCGTTGCGTGCCGTCCCGTGGTGTCCCGTGGAAAGTGGAAGGTTGGGTGGAAGCGAGAGGCAAGCGCCAGCGCAAGAAGGACCAGGCGGTTTGGAGCGTGCCTCTCCTCAGTCGCCGTCGCCCTCGTCGTCACCCGGATACGGGAACTCCCGTCCGAGGGCTTCACTGGCCTCTCGGTAGATCTCCCGCAGCACGTCTTCCACACCTTCCCAGCGACCACTGACGATGAAGTCGGAGTAGCCGGGCACCACACCTCCCAAACGGTCCTCGGCAAAGGGGCCCATCTCGGAGGGGTCCGGCGGAATGGCCGGATCGGCCATCGGCGGGTTCCAGACGTGCTCTTCCACCAGCGCCATCCGTACCCGGATCTCGTCCTTGGTGACGTTCCAAACCATCAAGTCCTCGGCCAGACTCAGCGGTCCGTCGTAGGTCTTGCGGATCCGCTCGAGAATCGGCCCGGTCGTGTCGAAGTCCTTGAAGAAGTGGTAGGCCACCGCCATGCGCGGTCGGACCTCGCTCATCACCTTCCCGAAGGCCTCGGGCGCCGTGTGGATCTGAGTAGCGACCTGCAAGGCCGCCTCGGGCGTGGCCCGCCACTTCGAGATGAAGTCCGGCACCGTCACGAAGCACTCGTGAACCGCCAGATCGGCGTTCCGGGCGTACTTGTTGAACCACTTGTTGGGAAAAGTATCGCTGCCGAACACGAACTTCAGCCCCTTCCACTCCAGCCCGTAGCTCACCGGGCCGTCGATGGCGTGGATCGCAGGCCAGGCCCGAATCGTCACGCCGTTCTCCTGGTAGACGACTTGGTTTTCGAGCTTGTAGTCAAACTCGGTCACCTTCGTGTGGAAGCCGCGGGTGTCGGTCTGCCCGATCCGTCCCGCGATGTCCCACGTGAACATATTCTCCATCATCTGCACCGCGTAGGCCGTGCCCAGTTCCGGTGCCTGACCGCTAGGTCCCCAGATGCGGAGCGGCCCGTGGCGCCCGCCGAGGGCACCGGCGACGAACATGGAGCCGAGATCCCCGAAGTGATCACCGTGGAGGTGGCCGATGAACACCTTGTCGAGGTAGGCCGGGGGAATCTCAAGCGCCCACAGACGCTCGACGGAGCCGTCGCCCATGTCGAAGATGAACTTGTCGCCGTTCCCAAGCTCGACGAGGAAGCAGGCGGCCGCCTGTGCGGGCCGAGGCGTCGGCATTCCGGTACCGCACGCGATGACCCGCATCTCGTCGGCGGCCAGATCCTCGCTGTTGGGAACGTAGAAGTCGCGCGCCCGCGCCTTCGTGGGGCTCACCTCCTGAGCGTCTACGCCACCGTCGCCCGCACGCCCGACCAAGTAGCCGATCGCTAACCCTGCCACCGCGACGACAACCATCGCCAACCCAGTTCCACGCTTCATCATGTGTGCACACTAACGTGGCCAAGAACGGATGTCGCTGCGCTCATGCGCGTCCAACGAAAAACGGCCCCTAAAACGGAGCCGTCATCGCCAAATGGAGCGGGAAATGAGATTCGAACTCACGACTTCAACCTTGGCAATATTCGCCTAGCCCCCAACACCATTCGGGAAATTCAACAACATCAATCACAACGTGTCCCGTGGCGTTGCGTGCCGTCCCCTGGTGTCCCGTGGAAAGTGGAAGGTTGGGTGGAAGGTCTGCGGCGGCTTCCGCTTCTCGCCAGCAGCCGTTGCGCTCTCTTTGCCCTTCTTGCATCCTAAAAGGAAAGCGACCGGTCGCTTGCTTTTGAGGCATCCTCCGCTATCAGGGCGGCACGATGGGTGATCTCGAATCCGCAGTACCTCGGCCGCGTGTGCCTCAGCAGGAGCGCAGCCGCGCGACCCAGGCACGCATCTTGGACGCGGCTGTCCGGGTGCTGACCGAGTCTGGGTACGAGGGCTTCACGACGGCGGTCGTGAGCCAGCGAGCGGAGGTTTCCAAGGGGGCGCTCTTCAAGCACTTCCCCACCCGCGAGACCTTGCTCGTGGCGACGGTGCGCCACCTCTTTGAAGGCCAGCGCGGTAACTTCGCCAACGCACTGATGAGCTTGGAGGGCCAGAACGCGCGTGAGCGAGTTCGTGCGGCGATCCGCGCGCTTTGGGATTTGCTGCGCGACCCGGAGTACCTGGCGGTGCTCCAGGTGTACAGCGCGGCTCGCACGAACGCGAAGCTTGCATCCGCGCTCGGGCCTATCGCGGAAGAAGAGGCCGCCGAAACCCATGCGGCGGGCACGCTGCTGTTCACTTCGTTTGGTGTTCCGCCCGATGCGGATGTTGGCGGTCTGATCGCCGTTGTTTTCTACGCCCTCGAGGGCATGGCCCAGGACGAAGGGTTCAACGGCGAGCCCACCCCTGGCTACTACGAACAAGCGTTTCGGCAATTGGAGCGCCTAGTGATGGACTTGATCCCAGAAGAGGAGTGACTGATGCGAGCTTTGAGTTTGGTTTGTGTGAGC
>JAFDFW010000609.1 GCA_019309605.1 Deltaproteobacteria bacterium
TCGTATCGCCGCCGTTAAAGCCGGACTCCACGCAGAAACGAACATACTGGAGTCGCACTACCTTGCGGGCGGCAACGTCGAGCGCGTGGTCAACTCGCTGATCAGCGCAGACAAAGCCGGCATCACCCTAGACTTCTCGCAGGCGGCCGCGATCGACCTCGCCGGCCGTGACGTCCTCGAGGCGGTTCAGACCAGCGTGAACCCGCGGGTCATCACGACCCCCAAGATCACGGCAGTCGCCAAGGACGGTATTCAGCTGCTGGTCGTCACCCGAATCACCGTTCGGTCCAACATCGACCGGCTGGTCGGCGGCGCAACCGAGGAAACGGTCGTCGCACGCGTCGGCGAGGGGATCGTGTCGACGATCGGCTCCGCGGCGACCTACGCCGAGGTGCTCGAAAACCCGGACAGCATCTCGAAAAACGTGCTGTCGCGCGGATTGGACAGTGGCACCGCCTTCAACATTCTCTCGATCGACATCGCCGACGTCGACGTCGGCACCAACATCGGCGCCAAGCTGATGACCGAGCAGGCGGAGGCGGACAAACAGGTGGCACAGGCCCGCGCCGAAGGTCGGCGCGCGCTCGCGGTGGCCCTCGAGCAAGAGATGCGCGCGAAGGTCGAGGATATGCGCGCAAAGCTCGTCGAGGCAGAGGCCCAGGTCCCTGCGGCGATGGCCGCCGCGCTCAAGGAAGGCAACCTCGGCGTGATGGACTACTACAACCTCCGCAACGTGGCAGCGGACACCGAGATGCGCGATTCGATCAGCAAGTCAACCGGCGGGTCGGACGATGAAGGCACAATCTAAGCCTTTGCCACTCGACGCTGTGCTCGCTCAACCGAATACCTTCGTGGCGCGGTTGATTTTGGCGGACCTGATCACGAAGCGCGGGGAAGGTCCGCTCCGGCGCCCAGTGCTCGTCTACGGGCGGCGAAAGCGCTGAGCACCGATGAGGAAGCTTCTCACAGAACACATCGGTGAGATCGCACTCCTGATCTACATCCTCTACCCGCTCTTCAAGCGATGGCGGAACCGTCAGAAGAAGAAACGGGAGCAGGCCGGTACGGCAAAGGAAACGACGGCCAGAGCGCCAGCTCGAAAGAGGGAAGCGCCGCGCGCCCCGCCCGCTCGCCAGACAGCACGCGATCAACGGCCGGTGTCCCGGCCCGAGGCTGTCGTCACGAAGCAACCCACCGAAGCGGACTTCGTAGCCGCCGCACGCGCGCAGCTCGATCGATTGAAGCAAGAGACATCCCGCTTGCTCGCCCGGGCGGAGAACGCTCCACGACTGGCGCGCCTCGTCCCCGCGTTGCGTGAGGATTTGCTCGGTCGTCTCGATAGGGTCGACCGCTCCCTCGGGAGCAGTCCAACGCTGTCCACGGTCGTTCAGGAGACCACCGTTCTCCGCGGGCTCGATGCACTGCTCCGGTACCTGAAGACGATGGCGCAGCAGCGCATGCACAGCGGCTCGTCGTTTGTCGGGGACGCCGACGCCATGGCCGATGCCTGCTACGCGCCCATCCTCGAGTTCGCGCGCGCACAAGGGGTGGACCTGAGAACCAGCCAGCCAGTCGTGGTAACCGGTGACTGGGACTTGTCGATCGTGCCGCGCTTCGCCTCCACACGCGTAGCCCCGCTCCGCTTACCCGTTGGCTTCGAGCGCAACCTTTGGCGCTGGCCCGCTATCGCGCACGAAATCGCCCACGACTTCTACTACAGCCTGGAACCCCTCGACCGCGAACTGCATGCCCGGCTTCACCTCCCCCATGAGGTCGAGTTGCCCATGTCCTCAGGAGAGCTCGACGGCGCCTGGCTTCGGCAGCTTTTTGGCGCCTGGCTCCCCGAGGTCTTTGCAGACGTCATGGGCACGATCACGTTGGGCCCGGCGTACGTGGAAACGATGCGCCGCGCGTTCCGAAATCCGAGCTCGCCTCAACGGACGGCGGCAATCCTCCAGGACAACGCCCTCATCGACGAGCACCCACCCGCTCGCCTTCGGCTCTACATGGCGACGCGCGTCTTGCATCATCTGGGCCGGCATGAGGAAGCCGACGCGCTGTGGGAGCAATGGGAGGCCGAGCATGCCGACGTGCGTCTGTACTACTTGCCCCTAGGCGGCCAGTGGGTCGGGCTCGCGGACGAAGCGCTCCACTCGATCGCAGACTCCTTCATCGACGAGCTGGTCCAAGGCCCTTGGCCGGAGCTCGAGGGCTTCCACCTCCGAGACATCCCCGGCCTCGCCTACCTGCACGCCGAACACGCCGAGGTCGAACGCCTCACCGACCAACTCGCGAGTGGTGAGACGGTCAATGCGGATGTCCGCTGGATCATGGCAGCGGCGGTCCTAGCCGCGGCGGCGCAACCTACGCTACATGATCAGATCCTGGAAGCGGCGAGGCGGTCGATCACGGGGGTTGGCGAGGAGCGTGACGAGGCTGCGCCCGTTCGCCGGAAGCCATCCGGCAAAATCGGTGAAATTTTGGTCGCATAATTGCGACAGCCCGACGCAATCCAGGAGGCAATCATCCTCGGAGCT
>JAFDFW010000086.1 GCA_019309605.1 Deltaproteobacteria bacterium
CCGCTGAGGTCGGCCAATGCCTGGATGAACCGAGGATAGATTCCGGCTGCGAGCAGCATGGTGCCGCCGCTGATACCGGGGACGAGGTTCGCGAGCCCCATCAGCGCGCCACCCAACAAGCACCGCAGTCCCCATTTCGGGCTCATCGACCCGTCCGCCGGCGTGTTCATGCCGCGCGGTGTACGGCACAACGGTGGCGCGGGCCAGGGATCGGACTTAGGTTCAGCGAGTGGGCCGCCTTTTCCTGTTATTCACAGTCGTTCCGCTCGTTGAGCTGTACCTTTTGATCGCCATTGGGCGAATCCTCGGGCCTGTCCCGACCATCGGCTTGGTGCTTCTGACCGGCGCCGTTGGCGCCTGGTTTGCGAAGCTCGAGGGGTCGCGCGTGATTCGTCGCTGGCAGGAGGCCATGGCGCGTCAGCAACTGCCGAAGGACGGCGTTATCGACGCGGTCCTCATCTTCGTCGGCGGGCTGATGCTCATTACGCCGGGAATCCTGACCGACATCGCCGGCCTTTCGCTGGTCATGCCGGCGACCCGGCGAGGCATTGCCGGCATCGTCCGCACTTGGCTGGAGCGGCAGATCGCGACAGGGCGCGTACAAGTGTACGCCCCTGGTTACAATGGATCGCCTCGTGGCCCCCAGGACGTGATTGAAGTGGAAGGCGAGGTGGTCGAAGTGGTCGCCACCGCGGACGTCCCGCCGGCGCTTGAGAAGTAGACAGCGCGCGCGCGTTCGGCTACCACGCCCACATGAAATCTCTCTGGATCCTTCTTTGCTGCGCGACGCTGGCCGCCGCGCTGACCGCCTGCAAGGGCAGCGCACCTGAGCCTGCCGAGGGCGACTCCGATTCGGAAGCGTCGGCCGAAACAGCCGAGGCCGCCGACACGAAGGTCGTGGTGAAACCCCCGCCTGCGCCCGCTGGCATTCCAGCGCCTCCTGATGTTGCTGCGGCGCCGGAGAACGCCAAGAGCAGCGAGTCGGGGCTTGCGTGGACCGTGTTGCAAGAAGGCACTGGCGACAAGCACCCAGCCGAGGTCGACATCGTCACCGTCAACTACACGGGCTGGACGACCGCTGGGAAGATGTTCGACAGCTCGACGAAACGCGGCAAGCCGGCCGAGTTTCCGCTCAATCGGGTGATCAAGGGTTGGACCGAGGGCGTGCAGTTGATGGTCGCCGGTGAGAAGCGCCGCTTCTGGATCCCTGGTGCCCTTGCCTACGGCGAGGCGACACCGACCGATCCTCACGCTGGCATGGGTCCGCCCCGTGGCACCTTGGTGTTCGACGTCGAGCTCATCAGCTTCAAGGAGGCGCCCAAGCCACCCGATGTGCCCAAGGACGTCGCCAAGATTCCGAAGAATGCCAAGAAGACCAAGTCCGGCCTCGCGTCGCGCGTACTCTCGAAGGGCACGGGCAAAGACCATCCGACCGCGACGAGCGTCGTGACCGTGCACTATTCGGGATGGACAACGGACGGAAAGATGTTCGACAGCTCGGTCGTGCGCGGAGCGCCAGCGACCTTCGGTCTGAATCAGGTCATCCCAGGCTGGACCGAGGGTTTGCAGCTCATGGTCATCGGTGAGACGCGCCGGATTTGGATTCCGGAAGATCTGGCATACGCAGGCCGCCCAGGGCGTCCCGCCGGGATGCTGGTCTTCGATGTCGAGCTGCTCGAAATCAAGAACTAGCGCTGAGGTCGGCGCCATCTCGGCGTAATCGCACCCCTTTTTACGCAATAGATCCAACTTGCGGGCTCACGCGTCTACCAGGGCAAGTGAGGAGCAATCGATGAAGCAAGCAATCGCTGTTTTGGGTCTGTGCGTGGCCATGGCTTGGCCGACTACGTCGCGCGCGTTCTGTGGGTTCTACGTGAGTGGGGCCGACGCCTCTCTCTACAACAACGCGACGATGGTCGTGATGATGCGCGAGGGCACGCGAACCGTGCTGTCGATGCAGAACAACTATCAGGGCCCACCGGAAGATTTCGCGATGATCGTTCCGGTGCCGGTGGTGCTGCAGGAAGACAACGTGAAGACCTTGCCGCCCGAGATCTTCTCGCGGGTCGACAAGCTCGCGGCGCCGCGGCTGGTCGAGTACTGGGAGCAGGACCCGTGTCGAGAGTTGGTCGTGTACGAGATGGCGGCAGGCGCGCCGTCGGCACGGCGAATGAAGTCTTCGGCGGACGAGGATGCCAAGAAAGAGTACGGCGTGACGATCGAAGCGCAGTTCAAGGTCGCCGAGTACGACATCGTCATCTTGAGCGCGAACGATTCGGGCGGGCTCGCCAAGTGGCTTCGCAAGAACAAGTACAACATTCCGAAGGGAGCCAACGCGGTCTTGCGCCCTTATGTCGAGCAGAACACCAAGTTCTTCGTTGCGAAGGTCGACTCGAAGAAGGTGAAGTTCCGCGACGGCAAGGCCGTTCTCTCCCCGCTTCGCTTCCACTACGACGCGCCGACGTTCACGCTTCCGGTGCGGCTTGGTTTGCTCAACAGCGCGGGCAAGCAGGACTTGATCGTGCACATCCTTGGCAAGGGGCAGCGCTACGAGGTGGCCAACTACAAGAACGCGTCGATTCCGACGAACATCCGCGTCGAGAACAGCGTTCGGAAGAGTTTTGGGGCCTTCTATGATGCACTGTTCGAGCGAACGGCCGAGAAGAACCCTGGCGCCGTCGTGACGGAGTACGCTTGGGACGCGACGAGTTGCGATCCGTGTCCGGAGCCGCCGTTGAGGCCGGACGAGCTGGCGACTCTCGGTGGAGATGTGCTCGTACCGGCCGAGCAGGATCCGTACTCCGACATTCCGGGTGTCGTGCCACAGCGTAGACAACGGCCATCGTGGCAGCCCTACGGGTTCGTGCTTACGCGGCTGCACTATCGCTACGACAAGAATGGACTCGATGAGGACCTGGTGTTTCGCGCGGCGGGCCCCATTGTCGGCGGTCGAGGGATGCCCGATCAGAAGGGCGAGCTCGGTGAGCGGCGCGCCCAGGCGTCGAGCGTCAACAATTTCCAGGGGCGATACGTGATGCTGCACTCATGGGAAGGCAAGGTCGCGTGTGAGAATCCGCAGCGTGGAACCTGGGGTGGGCCGCCTGGGGGCCGGGCACCCAAGCCCGTTGCAGCAGGCAACACCGCGCTCGAGGGCACGAGTACGAAGACGCTGACCGGCCAGCTGCCAGCACTGATTCAAACCGACATTCCAGAGCTCGACCTCGAGGCGGGCACGGTCGACCTCGCGCCCAAAGGTGCACCAGGTTCCAGCGAAGGGCAGGGCGAGCCGACGGGTGATGGCGGCGCGTTTGACGGGTGCTCCGTGAGCGCTGCAAAGAGCGCCTCGTTCGGTTGGATTGCGCTGTGCATCGTTGCTATGTGGCTGACGAGGAGACGCACAGCTCAATAGCTCATGGCAGACTTTATCTTCACGATGAAGGGGGTTACGAAAGTTCATCCCCCGGACAAAAAAATCATCGAGGACCTCTATCTTTCGTTCCTTCCGAACGCGAAGATAGGGGTCATTGGTGTCAACGGCACCGGTAAGTCCTCGTTGCTTCGCATCATGGCGGGCGTGGACGAGAGCTTTACCGGAGAGGCCTGGCTTCGCCCCGGGGCGAAGGTCGGGTACCTGCCGCAGGAGCCGGACCTCGGTGACGCCAAGACGGTCTTGGAGGCGGTTGAGGCAGGGGTTGCTCCGGTGCGTGCGATTCTCGACGAGTTCAATGAGCTCAGCATGAAGCTCGGTGAGCCGATGAGCGACGACGAGATGGCCAAGCTGCTCGACAAGCAGGGAGCGCTTCAAGACAAAATCGAAGCGGCAGATGGGTGGAACCTCGAGAGTACGCTCGAGATCGCGATGGACGCGCTTCGCTTGCCCCCGGCCGATGCCGATCCGAAGTTGCTTTCGGGCGGTGAGAAGCGTCGTGTCGCACTTTGCCGGCTGCTGCTCGAGAAGCCCGCGCTCCTGTTGCTCGACGAGCCGACCAACCATCTCGACGCCGAGTCGGTTGCCTGGTTGCAGGGGTATCTTCAGAAGTATCCCGGTTGCGTGATCCTCGTCACCCATGATCGGTACTTCCTGGACGAGATCGTCGAGTGGATCCTCGAGCTCGATCGTGGTGAGGCGCACCCGTTCCAGGGCAACTACTCTCAGTGGCTCGAGGCCAAGGACGCGCGGCTGGCCCAAGAAGGCAAGAAAGACAGCTCTCGAAAGCGGAAGATCGCCCGAGAACTCGAGTGGGTGCGTTCGTCGCCCAAGGCGAGACAGGCGAAGAGCAAGGCGCGCATCACCGCGTTCGAGAGCTTGGTTGCCGATGCCGCCAAGGCTCGCGGCGATGCCAACGAGATTCGTATTCCGCCGGGGCCGCGACTCGGCACGCAGGTGTTCGAGGTCAATGGGGTCAGTAAAGCCTACGGCGACAAGCTCCTGTTCGAAGACGTGAGCTTCATCGTCCCGCGCGGGGCGATCGTAGGCATCGTTGGTCCCAACGGCGCGGGTAAGACGACATTGTTCCGGATGTTGGTGGGCGAAGAGACGCCGGACTCGGGAACGATTACCGTCGGTGACACCGTGGCGCTCTCGTATGTGGACCAGAGCCGCGACTCTCTTGGCGACGGCAACAACGTCTTCAAGGAAATCACGGGCGGCGCCGACGAGATCCCCGTGGGCGGCGGCACCGTGAAGTCGCGCGCATACGTCGGCTGGTTCAACTTCCGCGGAAGCGATCAGCAGAAGCCGGTCAAGAACCTCTCTGGCGGCGAGCGCAACCGAGTCCACCTGGCCAAGCTCCTCAAAAGCGGCGGCAACGTGCTGCTCCTCGACGAGCCCACCAACGACATCGACGTAGAAACGCTACGCTCGCTCGAAGAGGCGATCCTAGCGTTCCCAGGCTGCGCCCTGATCATCAGCCATGATCGCTGGCACCTAGACCGAATCTGCACCCACATCCTAGCCTTCGAAGGCGACAGCCGAGTCATCTGGCACGAGGGCTCCTACGCCGACTACGCCGCCGACCGCAAAGCCCGCCTAGGCACAGAAGCCGACATCCCCCACAGAATAAAATACAGAAAATTCTCCCGATAGGGGGACACTCTCCACCCCCCTAAGCGCCCAAAATCACGGGGCTTCTCAGCCAAAGATCGCAGCGCTATCCTCTGCGGTGCTTCGGCGAGGGCGTTCCTCAGGTGCAGAATGGGTCGCTGCGATCTTTGCCTGAGGTTCTGAAGGATTACCGGCGGTTAGGGGGTAGGAGAGTGACCCCTAGGAGGAGGGTGGTGATTTCTGGTTCTAGGGCGGAGTGGCCGGATTTGGGGGCGATTATTAGTTGGCTGCTGGGGTGGGCTTTGTGGAGGGCGTGGGCGCTTTCGGGGGGGCAGACTATGTCGTAGCGGCCTTGGATTATCACTGTGGGGATGTGGTGGATGCGGTGGGCGTTTTCTAGGAGTTGGTTGTCGTGTTTGAAGAAGCCGCCGTTGATGAAGTAGTGGCATTCGATGCGGGCGAATGCTTCGGCGAAGGCTTCGTCACCGGTGCGTTCGATGAGCTCAGGGTCGGGGACGAGCCTGCTGGTGCTGCCCTCCCACATGCTCCATGCGCGGGCCGCTTGGATGCGTTCGGCTCGGTCGCTGCTCGTTAGGCGGCGGTAGTACGCGCCGACCATGTCGTCTCGCTCGTCTTCGGGGATCGGTGCGAGATACTTCTCCCACGCCTCTGGGAAGATTCGGCTCGCGCCTTCTTGGTAGTACCATTGAATCTCGCGGCGCCGGAGGAGGAAGATGCCGCGCAGCACCATGTCGGTGACGCGCTCGGGATGCTGCTGGGCGTATGCGAGGGAGAGCGTGCTTCCCCATGAGCCGCCGAACAGTTGCCAGCGCTCGATGCCGAGGTGCTCGCGGATTCGTTCCATGTCGTCGACCAAGTCCCAGGTCGTGTTGTGTCGGAGCTCCGCATGGGGGGTGCTGCGGCCGCAGCCTCGCTGATCGAAGAGAATGATGCGGTACACGGCCGGGTCCCAGAACCGGCGATGCACCGAGCTCGAGCCGCCGCCGGGCCCTCCATGAACGAAAATGGCCGGCTTTCCCCCCGGATTGCCGCACTGCTCGTAATAGACCGAATGAACCGAATCGACCTGAAGGTGTCCGGAGTCGTAAGGCTCGATTTCTGGAAACAGCCCTGTCATCGGCAGCGCCCATCACAGCACGTTCGCTGACTGGCGCAACCGACAACAGTGGCTATCTTGCCGCCCGGGCATGAGCCAAAATCAATACCAGCGGCGGCGTACCTTTGCGATCATCTCGCATCCAGACGCCGGGAAGACCACGTTGACCGAGAAGCTTCTGCTTTACGGAGGCGCCATTCATGCGGCCGGCGCGGTCAAATCGCGCAAGGCAAAGCGGTCTGCGGTCAGCGACTGGATGGCGCTCGAAAAGCAACGCGGCATTTCCGTCACGACATCGGTCTTACAGTTCGAGTACGACGACATTCGCTGGAACCTGCTCGACACGCCCGGCCACAACGACTTCAGCGAGGACACGTACCGAACCCTCATGGCGGCCGACTGCGGGATCATGATCCTCGATGCCGCGAGGGGCGTCGAGCAGCAGACCCGAAAGCTCTTTCACGTGTGCCGCATGCGCAACACTCCGGTCGTCACGTTCATCAATAAGATGGACCGTCCCGCTCGTGACGCGTTCGCCTTGATGAGTGAAGTGGAGGAGGTGCTCGGTGTCAGCACGGTGCCTTTCACGTGGCCGATTGGAAGCGGCGACTTGTTCCAGGGGGTTTACGACCGCATCCACAAGCTCGTCATTCGGTTCGAACGGTCGGCCGAAGGCCAATCCAAGCGAGCTGAGATGAAGGTGACGGGCCTCGACGACCCGGAGCTCGGCGCGCTGCTCGGCGAAGAGGCGGCTCAAACCCTCCGCGACGAGGTGGAGCTCCTCGACGGCGCCGGGGAGGAATGGGACGAAGAGCGGTTCCTCGCCGGCGAGATCACGCCGGTCTTCTTCGGCAGCGCGCTCACGAATTTCGGCGTCGAGCCTTTCCTCCGCTCGTTCAAGGGCCTGTGTCCTCCTCCCGGCCAGCGCGAGGCGACCGGCGATGTCACCGTCAGCCCCGGCGACGACCGCTTCAGCGCATTCGTTTTCAAAGTGCAGGCCAACATGGACCCGTCGCACCGGGACCGTATCGCGTTCGCCCGCATCTGCTCTGGCAAATTCGAAGGAGGCATGCGCGTCCACCACTTCCGACTCGGCAAAGCGATTCGACTCAACCGTGCCGAGCAGTTCTTCGCTCAAGAGCGAGAGAGTGTGCTGGAAGCGTTCGCCGGCGACATCGTAGGCTTGTACGACCCAGGACTCTTTCGTATCGGCGACACGCTTTCGACGCATGGTCCGATGAGCTTCGATGCCGTGCCACTGTTCTCGCCCGAGCACTTCGATGCCGTGCCACTGTTCTCGCCCGAGCATTTTGGGCGCTTGCAGCTTCTCGACCCGCTCAAACGCAAGCAGCTTCAAAAAGGGATACAGGAACTCTCGCAAGAAGGCACCGTGCAGCTCTTCATGGAGCCGGGGCGCGAGAAGGATCCAGTGTGCGGTGTGGTCGGGCGCCTGCAGTTCGACGTGCTCATGTTTCGACTCGAACACGAGTACGGCGCGAGGGTGACCTTCGATCTCCTTCCGTACCACTACGCACGCTGGGTGGACGGCGTGACGGATTGCGCGGCGCTGAAGGCCAAGCGGATTCCGAT
>JAFDFW010000610.1 GCA_019309605.1 Deltaproteobacteria bacterium
CCGGTCACGGTGATCAGCATCAATCCGAAGCTCAGCACCCAATGAAACGGCGAGCGCAACACCCCCACGACCAGAGGGTTCATACGCGTAGCTGCGCTGTCGACAGACATCGCCACCAGCGTAGCGGGAAGATCCCATTCAGCCATCTGGTGGCGTCGACACCGCCAGCGCCAGTAGGAAGATCCTGAAGATCCGACCGATGCTGGCGGCGATACCGAGAAGATCCGACCAAGATCCAAGATCCGACCGAGAGATGCGGTCGGGATGATGCTGCAAAGGTCGCCGCGCGGTCGTACAATGAGGCGGCCCGTAACCGCCCCCGAAGGTCCACCGTCAGCATGGCTAAATCCACCCCCCCGTCGACAGGTAAGAAGGCCCAGGAGAAGCCTGCGAGCGATTCAGCGCGCGGGGCCGAGCCGCTGCTGATCGAGGTCGCCTGGGAGGTCTGCAACCAGGTGGGCGGGATCTACACGGTCCTGCGGTCGAAGGTCCCGAGCATGATGAGCCGCTGGGGCAGCCGGTACTGCCTCGTGGGTCCGTACAACCCGCACACCGCGGAGGTGGAGTTCGAGCCTGCGCCGCTGGTCGGCGCGGTCGGCCAGGCGGTGCAGAAACTGCAGGAGATGGGCTACCGCGCTCACTACGGACGGTGGCTGGTCAGCGGCCGGCCGCACGTCGTTCTGCTGGACGTCGGGTCGGTTGGCGGGGTCCTCAACGAGATCAAGTACCGGGTCTGGGACGACCACCAGATCCCCGCCAGCGACGAGACGAACGTGAACGACGCCGTGGCTTTCGGGGAGATGTGCCGGGCGCTCCTGTCGATACTCGCGCAGGGGGAGGGCCAGCGCCGCCAACTCGTCGCCCACTTCCACGAGTGGCAGGCCGGCATGGCGATTCCGATGCTGCGGAAGGAGCACTGGCCGGGCTCGCTGGTGTTCACCACGCACGCGACCCTGATCGGGCGCTACGTGGCGACCGGTGATGCGGGCTTCTACGACCACCTGCCCTTCCTCGATGCGGACCAGGAGGCCAAGAACTTCAACGTCCACGCTCAGCACCAGATCGAGAAGGCCGCCGCCCACGCGGCGCACGTCTTCACTACGGTGTCGGACGTCACCGCGCGGGAGTGCACCCACCTGCTGGGGCGCACGCCCGACATGCTGCTGCCCAACGGGCTGAACATCCACCGGTTCACCGCGAGCCACGAGTTCCAGACGCTCCACCAGCAATACAAGGAACGGCTACACAGGTTCTCGATGGGGCACTTCTTCCCCAGTTATCACTTCGACCTCGACAACACGCTCTACATGTTCACCTCGGGCCGGTACGAGTACCTCAACAAGGGCATGGACCTGACGATCGAGGCGCTGGCCCGGCTGAACCACCGGCTTCGGGAGGCGGCGAGCCCCGTGACGGTCGTCTTCTTCATCATCACCAAGGCTCCGTTCCGCTCGATCAACGTCCGCGCGCTGCAGAGTCGCGCGATGCTTCGCGAGTTCCGTACTGCCGCCAACGCGGTGAAGGAGTCTGTCGGCGACGGGCTTTTCCGCGCCGCCTCGTCCGGCGAGATCCCCGACCTCAACGTGTTGATGGAAGACTACTGGCGGCTACGCCTGCGCCGCGCGATCCAGGCCTGGAAGAGTGAGGCCCCCCCGGGCATCGTCACCCACGACCTCATCGACGAGGCCCACGACCCCGTGCTGAACCAGCTGCGCGCTTGCCGGCTATTCAACCACGAGGACGATCCGGTCAAGGTCGTCTTCCATCCCGATTTCGTGCAGGCCACCAGCCCTCTATTCGGGATGGAGTACGAGCAGTTCGTGCGCGGCTGTCACCTGGGCGTGTTCCCCAGCTACTACGAGCCCTGGGGCTACACGCCGCTGGAATCGATCGCGCTGGGCGTGCCGGCCGTGACCAGTGACCTGTCGGGCTTCGGCTCGTACCTCCAGCAACTGGTGCCGGAGCACGCGTCCAAGGGCATGTACGTCGTGCCCCGCCGGCACAACGACTTCCACCGCGCCGCCGAAGAGCTGACCGACCGTCTGTTCCGGTTCACATCCCTCAGCCGACGCGACCGGGTCATTCTCCGCAACTCGGTCGAAGCCTTCAGCGAGCACTTCGACTGGCACAACCTCGGCCGGCACTACAACGACGCGCACGACCTGGCGCTGGCCCGCGTGAGCGGGTAGCATGGACCGGACGTTCGTTTCCAGTCGTGGAGTCGGCGGGAATCGAACCGTCCCCGAGGCGTCCGATGTCGGTCCAGCTCAGTCGAAGCAGCCAGTTGACCCAAGTCGTTGCGATCTTTGCCTGAGAATCGCTGTGGAATCGCGTACTTGTGTACCCAGAGAGTGTCCCCGTCTCTGTCTCTTCGCTGCGGTGTTGATTGCGGCCTGTTCGCAGTCGACGGTGTCAAAGACCACCATCGCGCAATACGACCGCATGCCGGGTTACGATAGGGCGTTCTTCACAAGCTTGCTCGTGATCGGCGTAGGGGAGAACGACGAAGAGAGACGGTTCTTCGAGGACGTATTCTG
>JAFDFW010000611.1 GCA_019309605.1 Deltaproteobacteria bacterium
AGATTTTGCGGAGGCCATATGCAAGCCCGAGAGAGTTCGTGCCCTTGGATGGGCCGAGCGGTCGCTTGCCGCTGAACTCGAGATTCTTGGTGAACGCCCCGCAGTGACCGAGCTGCCCGGCAACTTTGGCCCCGGTGGCTTGCACCCTGCGGATGAAGCGCTCGAGCTCGGGCCGAATCCCCTCGTGCATGTACATCATGTGCTCGTGGATGCGCCCGTCGGCCTCGGCCGCGCAGTACGCGACGGTGGTCATACCGATGCCGCCTTGGCCGACGCGCTCGTGAAAGCTGATTAGCGCGTCGCTGGGGACACCGCCCGGCGATTTCCCTTCGAAGGTTGCGGCCTTGATGAGGCGGTTGCGAAGGGTGAGGCTGTTGATTTTCGCCTCGGAGAAACACTTTTCGAGGGCGTCGGTCATGGCGCGAGGAGCGTACCAGCGGACAGCGCCCACGCCAGCAGCAGACGACAAATGGTAGGGTCAGCTGGATGCGACGCGCTGCTTGTGCATTCGTGTTCCTTTTCGCGCTGGCCTCTTGCGTCAGCGCGCGGCAGAGCCTGCCCAGCTGCCAACCGGCGTTTCCGTACCAGCAAGGGTGGCTTGGCGGGGATGCCGCTTCGTCCGCGGCCGTCTCCGCCTCTGACGCCGAAGCGAAAGAAACACTCTGGTTCTTCGGGGATACCTTCATCGGCGTGCCTGGCGCGACCAATCGTCGAGGCGCTGCGTTGGTCAACAACACGGTCGCACGGTCGCAGTGTGATGCGCGGGATGGTTGGACGATCGAGTACGGATGGTTGGAGCGAGATGGCCATCCGGCGTCGGTCTTTGCTCCGCCGGAACGCGAGGGCGAGTTCTATTGGCCGTTGGCCTCGGTCTCGATCGGTGGGACTCCCTATGTATTCTTGAGCCGGACCATGCTCGTGGGGCAGGGGAGCTCGTTTGCGGTCGTGGGCACGGATGTCGCTCGCGTCACAAACCCCGGAGCCGAAGTCTCCGACTGGCGCATCGAGTATGCGGGCCTCCTCGACAACGAGACGTACATTCCTGCGGCCGCGGCAATCGTCGAGGGCGACTTCGTCTACGTCGTCGGATTTGTGCAGGGAAGGGCCGATCCCTCCACCCCGCGATTCGTGTCGCGGCTCCCGCTCGCCGCGCTCGAAGCGTTTGCCGGCAATCTCGGCGAGCGCCTCGAGATGTGGACCGGCACCGACTGGGTCGTCGGCGGCGAACCGGCGATCCTCATGGACGACTCGGCCACCGAAA
The DNA here is from genome assembly GCA_019309605.1 of Deltaproteobacteria bacterium. Taxonomy (GTDB): domain Bacteria; phylum Myxococcota_A; class Polyangia; order Polyangiales; family Houyiibacteriaceae; genus SG8-38. The sequence goes on from JAFDFW010000611.1 coordinate 1,262, forward strand.
TGGGCATCCAGCGCCTTCCCGACGGCTGCGGCTGGATGGTGTCCTATCTGACTCCCATCCAGCCCGGCGACGCCGGACTCTCTGAGAACATCTACATTCGTACAGCGAAGTCGCTCGAAGGGCCTTGGAGCGAACGACGCCTCTTGGTGAAAGCGCCCGAGATGAGCGCGCAGGCTGCCAACGGGTTCATTCCCGGGACGGTCTGCTACGCAGCCAAGCTACAGCCGCAGTTCGGGACCTCCACCCATCTGTCCATCACCTACGTATGCAACATCTGGCTGTCCGTCGCGGACGGCCCCAACGTCGAGCGTGGTTCCGACCAAGAGGCCGCCATCCAAGATGCCATGAACGTTTACGTGCCGCGCGCACTCTCCGTGCCGCTACCGCAGCCCGCCAATGAAGACGGCCTCGTGAGCGAGTGCCCCTGGCTGATCGAGTAACGACCCAGCTACTCGGCCGCCTCTTGCTTTTCTTTGAGTTGTCCCAGGACGGCGCGCGCGCCGTTCAGGCCTGGAATGCAGGTCACGCCGGGGCCGGGATGGCAGGCGCCGCCGGCCATGTAGAGATTCTTGAGCGGGGTTTCGTGACCGCGATCCCAACCCGGGACTGGGCGATCGCCAAGCATCTGGCCCGGATGCATCAAGCCGCCGCAGAAGTCGCCTTCGGTCAAGTTGAAGGTCTTCTCGAAGTACTGCTGGGTGAAGACCACCTTGTCCATGATCAGGTCGCGGAAGTCGGGAACGACCTTCTCCATTTGACCGATCATTCGCTCGACCATGAGGGCCTTGGCCTCGTTGTGCGTACTGCCCGGGAACTTCGTGGGGAAGTAGTGCGAGAACATCGTGCACGTGTGGGTGCCATCGTTGGGCGACAGGCTCGGATCGAGCTGCGACGGGAAGTAAGTGTAGACGGCCGGATCGTCGGCAACCTGCCCCACCTGGGCCTGTTGCCAGGCGCGGTGAAGCTGCTCGGGCGACTTGATGTACGCGACGAGCCAACTCTGCTCGGTGCCGTTCACGAACTCGAGCTGCTTCGTGAAGGTCGGAAGCCGCTTCATCGTCATGTGAACCTGGACGTAGCCGTTCGTGTACTCGATATCATCCACCGAGTTGGCGAAGTCCGTCGGCAGGCTGCCCGGCTCGCAGAGCTTCCCGAAGGTCATCTTCGCGTCGAGGGTCGAAACGACCACCTGAGCGCGGATCTCCTGGCCGTCGCGCAGACGCACGCCGCGGACTTCACCGTCCTCGATGATGAACTGATCGACGATCGCCTTGAA
>JAFDFW010000087.1 GCA_019309605.1 Deltaproteobacteria bacterium
CAGCGTGGAGAGTCGATCGCCAAAGCGGTTCGCCAGCGTCGCGTCGAAGCCGAGACGATGAGCTTTCTGCATGCACTCGGGATGGGCCCGGCGACCGCGCGGGAGATCGTTCGCCAGTACGGTGCAGACGCTCCGCGAATCGTGCGAGACGATCCGTACATCGTCGCCGAGCAGATCCGCGGGATCGGCTTTCGCACTGCGGACCGAATTGCCGAGTCGCTCGGGATCGCGGGCGACGACATTCGTCGCGTGCAAGGCGGGGTGCTGCACCTCATCGGCAAAGCGGTTGACGACGGACACGTTTTTGCAACGCGCGCCCAACTCCACGACGGCCTCGAGCAGCTCGACGTTCCCTCGGACGCCCTCGACGACGCTCTCCAACAGTTGCGAGCGCGGGACCTCGTCACCATCGAAGATGAGGCGGTCTACCCCCCGCTGTTGCATCGCGCCGAGCTCCTCGTTGCCGACGCGCTGAGCGCACTGGCGAACCGCCCCAAGGCGAAGCAGCCGGTCAAGACCCACGACCACACGCTCAGCGATACGCAGCGAAGCGCCGTGGAAGCCTCGCTCGGCACGCACCTCATGGTCCTCACCGGGGGACCAGGCACCGGCAAGACCACGACCGTGCGCGCCATCGTTCAGGCGCACGCCGCGCTCGAACGGCGGGTGGCGTTGTGTGCGCCGACGGGGCGTGCGGCAAAGCGACTCTCCGAGGCTGCAGGCATCGAGGCCAAAACGATTCATCGCCTTCTCGAATGGAACCCCGCGACGGGCCACTTCAATCGCAACCAGCGCCTGCCGCTCGAGGCCGACTTCATTCTCGTCGACGAGGCCTCGATGCTCGACATCCGCCTCGCTTCGCAACTCCTCGCGGCGATTCCTCGAAACGCCACGCTCGCACTCGTTGGCGACATCGATCAGCTTCCGCCTGTCGGGCCCGGTCAACCGCTGCGCGATCTGATCGCTTCGCGAATCTGTACGACGGTCCGCCTTCACGAGGTCTTCCGGCAAGCGCAGCAAAGCGCGATCGTTCGAGGCGCGCATGCAGTGCTCGAGGGCGGCCTGCCCGAGCCGACCCCCACGGGTACCAAAGGCGACGGAGACTTGTTCGTGATCGCGGCCACCGACCCGGAGACGATCACCGAGCGTCTCGTGCAGGCGCTTCGGCGGATGTCGACGGCCTATGGGTTCGACCCGCTCGCTGACGTTCAAGTCATGACTCCCATGCGTCGCGGTCCCTTGGGCACGATCAAGCTCAACGAAGTGCTTCAGGAGACGTTCAACCCGAGCACGCAGCCGCAGAACGCCGCACCGGCGTCGTTTCGTCTCGGCGACAAAGTGATGCAGCTTCGCAACGACTACGACAAGGAGGTCTACAACGGCGACCTGGGCAAGGTGAATCGGATTGAAGGCGGCGTAACCTTCGTGCGTTTCGACGGCCGCGAGGTGCAGTACAAAGCAGACGAGCTCGATGCTATTTCGCTCGCCTACGCGTGCACGGTTCACAAAGTGCAAGGCAGCGAGTTTCCCGCCGCGGTCATCGTGCTGCACAACGCTCACTTCATGTTGCTCAACCGGGCCCTTCTCTACACGGCGCTCACGCGCGCAAAGAAGCTCGTCGTGCTCGTGGGCGACCCGAGGGCGATGGCACGGGCCTCCCGCAACGCCCTGTCCTACGAAACCAACTCGAAGCTACTCGACCGCCTCCGGTCGCTCGCCGGCTAACGGCCGTCGAACGCGCCAATGACCGCGTCGTGAAACTGGGGGCGCAAGGCTCGGATGGCGGCGTTGTCATCCGAGACGGCAACGCGATTGGTCAGCAGCACCACCACGAGCTGCCTACGCGGGTCGCACCACAGCGACGTGCCGGTGAAACCGAGGTGGCCAAATGCATCCGGGTCGATCAACGATCCGGCAGCGCTTCCTTGCGCGGCCTTGCCATCCCATCCGAGGCGGTGCGTGCCCCCAGGCCTGACGGCGGTTGCGTGCCGGATGAGCTCCTCCTCCGAAGCGCCCCGCCGACCTTGCCAGGCACCGACGCATGCAGCCCCGAACCGTGCGACGCTGTTGGCAAGCCCGAACATCCCGGCATGGCCCGCAACGCCGCCCAGCGCAGCGCAGTTGTCGTCGTGCACCTCGCCCACCAGGATGCGTTCGCGCCAAGGCGACCATCCGGTTGGCGCGCAACGTGCTTTCCAGATTTCATCGTCCTGGCAGGCGCCAAAGAACACGGTCTCGTCGACCCCGAGCTGCGACGCGACTCGCTCGGCCACGATGTCGCCCAGTGGCCGGCCCGAAGCGCGGCTCATCGCGACTCCCGCAAGGATGTATCCGAGATCGCTGTAGACCGACGTGCCGACCTTGCTCGCGTCCCAATGACGAAGGAGCTCTGCCAGGATCCCCGCGCGCGCGGCGTCAGTCCCAGGCTGTTCGGGAAGAGACTCGTAGAAGGGCACCCAGGCCTCGAGGCCCGATCGGTGGCTCAGCACCTCTTCCCATGTGCGTGCTCCCACCGGGAGCCCCGTCGCTTCGTGGATGATCTCGTCCACTCGCGCCCCGAGCTCGAAAACGCCCGCCTCGTGCAAGCGCAGCGCAGCCATGGCAACCCACGGCTTGGTCAGCGAGGCCAGGTCATAGATGGTGTTGGAGGTGACCGGGGCTGCCCCTTCGGCCAGAGCGCCGGCAGCGACGTCGATATACGACCAGGCCCCGCCTTGCCATCGTGCGACGCATGCGCTCGCCCCCGGGAATACCCCCGCTGTGCATCCCGCATCGAGTTGCTCCTGCAAAGTGCGCTCGATGCGCGTCGACACCTCAGCGGTCACGTCTGGGGTCTACCCAATCGGGCGGCGATGGTCTACAGGAAGCGCCGAGCCATGACGCTTCCCTATCTCACGACCTCGGTCGACCCCATCGACGCCGAGTTCCGTTCGACCCCCGAGGACTTCGAGGTCGAAGAGGTGCCCGCATACCCACCGAGCGGAAGCGGCGAGCACATCTTCGCGTTCATCGAGAAGCGCGAGTTGACGACGAAGGACGCCGTGCACGCCTTGTGCGAGAGCGTGGGCGCCGACTCCAAAGCTGCGGGTTGGGCGGGGCTCAAGGATCGACACGCGGTCACCCGGCAATGGGTCAGCATCTTCGGCACGACGCCCGACGCGCTGACGAAGGCGGAAATCCAGGGTGTCCGAGTCCTCGAAGCGGCTCCTCATCTCCACAAGCTGCGAACGGGGCACCTCCAAGCGAACCGGTTCTGTATCCGCCTTCGGGAGATCGACCCATCGAGAATAGACGACCTACGCCGTGTGTTGGCGGAGATCGAAACCCGTGGGCTACCCAACTACTACGGAGAACAGCGCTTCGGCAGGGAAGGCGACAACGCAGAACGCGCCCTTCGCTGGGTGCTCGGCGAGGCACGCGCACCACGGGGCAGGTTTCAACGAAAGATCCAGATGTCGGCACTCCAGTCCCAGCTTTTCAACCGCTGCGTGGCCGAACGCGTGCAAAGCTCGACGCTCGCGAAGGTTTTCGCCGGAGACGTCATGAAGAAGCACCACTCTGGCGGGCTCTTCATCGCGACCGACCTCGCGGACTGTCAGGCGCGGGCAGACGCTTGGGAGATCAGTGCCACCGGACCGATGTTCGGCGACAAGATGCGCTGGCCCGAGGGTGAGGCCCGGGTTCGCGAGGAGACCCTTCTGAAGGAGGTCGGCTTAACCCTCGACCATCTCGGGAAGTGGAAGCGGGTAGCGCCCGGAACCCGCCGTTTCGTCCGCGTGCCGGTGCCAGAAGTAGGCGTTACTGTGAGTGATAATACGGTGAATCTCGATTTCACCCTACCCGCCGGCTCCTACGCGACCATATTGGTGCGGGAGATTCTCAAGCGGGATGCACAGCCCCCCAAGACCGGCTAAAAGCGCGCTTCTACCCGAGGAAAAGTATGATCGACATTCAAGAGAGACTCACCGCCTTCGCCATGCTTGGCGCGACCTGGGTCATGTGGCTTCTCGTTCTCCTCTCCATCATCGGAGTCGCGATCATTTTCGAGCGGGTCTACTACTTCTTCGCCTCGCGCGATGACGTCCGGAAGCTCCAGGAGGATCTCCGGCTTCTCCTCGCCAAGAACGACATCGCCGGCGCACGCGAGCGCCTTTCCCAGTCGGAGTCGTTCCAGGCCAAAATCGTCTACTCCGGCATCGAAGTCGTCGAGGATGGGTCGGCCGCTGTCGAAGAGCGTCTAGCCGGCGCGACCTCGGTCGCCCGCACCCAGATGGAGCGAAACCTCGGCTTCCTCGGGACGGTGGGCAACAACGCACCGTTCGTCGGCCTTCTCGGAACAGTCATCGGCGTCATCAAGGCGTTCCACGTGCTGGACGAAGCGGCCGGCAAAGTGACGAGCGGCTTGATGACCGAGGTCGGTGAAGCGCTGGTCGCTACTGCGATCGGCCTCCTCGTCGCCCTCCCCGCGGTCGCTTTCTACAACTACTTCCAGCGATTGATCCGCTACCGACTCACCTGGGCCGATGCACTCGGCCGCGACCTACTGGCCTACCTCAAGGGCAGCGAGCGCAAAGGGAGCCAGTAGTCATGGCTGGCGGCTCACGTTCCGGTGACGACGACGACCTGATCACAGACATCAACGTCACGCCGTTGGTCGATGTCGTGCTCGTGCTGTTGATCATTCTGATGGTCACGGCGACGGCCATCGTCTCGAAGACGATTCCGATGGAGCTCCCCAAGGCCGCGACGGGCGAGCAAACGCCGTCGACTCTTGCCGTGTCGCTCGACCAGGACGGTCAAATCTTTCTGGACACGATCCCGGTCAACACCGAGGAGCTCCGGACGCGCGTCAGGGCGGCGCGCGAGACCGACGAGGACCTTCGGGCCGTGATCGCTGCCGACGGCCGAATCGCACACGCGAAGGTCGTCCAAGTGATCGATATCCTACGCCAAGAGCGCATTACGAAGTTCGCGATCAACGTGCGCCCCGAGGACATCGGACGCTGACGAGCGCTGCCGCCGATCCGATGTCCAATCGTCTCGAGACTGCGACCCCCTGGGCGCTCGAAACAGGATGGGTCGTGCTGGCGATCGCAACACACGCGCTGTTTCTCGGACTGATGCCCAACGCTCCCATGGGGTCGGGCATCGAAGATCCGCTCAACGTGGTGGCCGTCGCGATCATCGATGAGGAACCGCTCGTTGCCGAACCCGAGCCCGAGGAAGAATCTCCGGAGCCCGAAGAGCCGGCGGAGCCCGAGCCGGTGAAGCCCCCGCCCGAGCCCAAGACCTTCAAAGCACCGAAGGAGCCGCCCAAGGCGCCCGAGGAGCCGCCCGCGGCCGCGCCCGAAACCCCAGTCGCTTTCGACAACATCGTGCTGACAAACGAAGGCGACGAGCCCTCCTCCTGGGCCATGGACCCCGGCTCCGGCGAAAGTCGCGAAGGCCCGATCGGTCGGCCGGATGCGGTAGTCACCGGGAGAAGCCGCGATGGCACCGTCGGTGGCATCATCGGGGGCACCGGCATCGGGGTCATCGTCGACGTAGGCGACCTCTCGAAGCAACCAATTCCGCCATCTTTGAAGCGAAAGCTAGAAAAACTCTACCCGAAGAAAGCGCGCCAAGAGGGCATCGAGGGTGAGGTAGTCATCCGCCTTCAAATCGCCCCCGATGGCCTCCCCGCCAAGATTCGCCTCATCTCCGAAGACCCCGCCGGCTACGAGCTAGGCCAAGCCTGCATCAAGACCCTACGAGGCGAAAAATGGCAGCCTCCCATCGACAAAGCCGGCAAAGCAGTCACTAGCCGAGTCACGTACCGCTGCGGCTTCGAAATCAGATATTAGGCCGCCGGCAAGAGTCGCCGCCCGCTCCTTTTTTGACCCCCCGACGCCCCCGGCAGTACCTGTGACCCATGCGCTGGACGCTATTCGCCCTGCCTTGGCTGGTATTGGGATGCTGGGGGCAGACTGAGGAGCCTCCAGGCGAACCGGTAGGCACCTTCAAAGCGGTCGGGTTCATGGTGGAGCAGAGCTGCGGCGCTGCGGTTCCCGCCCCCGACCCTCTAGACCTCGACTTCGAGCTGCGAAGCGAATCGAATGGGCGCGCTTACTGGCGGAAACTCGGCGGGGCGATGTTCGCCGGCCTCGAGAAAGACGGAGAGTTCACGTTCCAGGTCAGCCAGAGCTGGATGGTGCTCCAGCCGGATCGCTTCCGCGGGTTCGTCGGGTGTTCGGTCACACAGCGCGATGTCTTCACCTTCGTGGTGGAAACTGTCGAGCCGAGCACCGAGGCTGATGGCGGTGTCGCGGACGGAGGCGTCGAAGATGGCGGCGTAGCGGACGGTGGCGTCGACGAAGAGTCCGGAGCCGACGCAGGCATCGAGCCAACCGTTCTCACTCTCAGCGGCTCGCAGACTACAGAGATCGTCCCGCTGACCGGATCCGACTGCACACCGGCAGTCGCCGCCCTCGGTGGCCCGTTCCTCTCACTCCCCTGCCGCGTGGAGTACGTCCTCTCCGGCGAGGGCGTCGCGATCAACGTGGAGTGAGCGCCCGCCACCCTCTCGAAGGCGGGCGCCTAGGCCCCGTCGTCCGGTTTCGAGGGAAACTCGGAGGGCTTGAGGGCGCCCTTGGGGACTGGTGGCGTCGGGGTGGACGGCGGCTCGCTGCCCTCTCCTGAGAATGGTCCCGGCAGGCGCTCCGCGCGAATGATCATCTTCGGGGAGTGAACGCCAAAGAAGATCCCCTGCGTCGCCTCTCGACCGCTGATCTCGTCAACCCTGAAACCGTTGCGCTCGAGGAGCGATCGGATCTCGTGAAGTGCGTACAGTCGAATCGAGTAGAGGCGGTCGTTCTGTTGGCCGCTGTGGCTCGCGACTCGGCGCTTCACACGAAGGCGAGACGTTTCGTAGTCGAAGTCCGTCTCTTCCATGCACACCGCGCCGTCGACCTCGAACCAAACCTGGTTGGGCTGCGAGCCGATGATGAAGTCGCGGTTGATGATCTCGAGCAACAGCATTCCGTTCGGCGCGAGCGCCTGGTGGAACTGCCGGACGGCGAGCTCGTTCTCCTCTTCGCTGAAGTAGCCGAATGTCGTGCCCCAGCAGAGCAAGGCATCGAACGGCTCTGCGAAGGTCACGTCGCGCATGTCGCCACGCACGAAGTCGATTTGCAGTCCTCGGTCTTCGGCCTCGTCATAGGCGCGTGACACCATCGTGGCCGAGATGTCGAGACCGACGAGGTGGTAACCTCGCGAGGCTAGCTCGACCGTTTGCACGCCGAGCCCACAACCCACGTCGAGTACGCGCGAGCCCATCGGAATGTGGAGCGCGCGTTCGATGAAGTCGCATTCGACCGCCACTTCCTTCGGTGTCGCGGTTCGGACGGTTCGCAGGTAGGCCTTTCCAAAGAAGTGCTCGTACCATGGCCCATCTTCGGTCGGCGGTGGCGGCGGCTTCGGAATCGGGATCAGCATCTCTGCCGCTTTGTCGGGCGGCGGGGCGATGTCGCTCCTCGAAAGAACGTCTGCGTCCTCTAGGAAAAGCTCTTCGGGAGGCTCGCTGTACCGCGCCGCGGTAGGCGGCCTGCTCGACGGCCGAATCGCCGGCGGCTCGCTCGACATCCGGATCTCAGGTGGCTCGCTCGACACCCGGATCGCGGGAGGCTCGCTCGAGATCCGGATCTCAGGTGGCTCGTTCGACACCCGGATCGCGGGCGGTTCGCTCGACGGCCGAATCTCCTGTGAGTCGCTGAAGTGAACGTCGATCGAGGGTTCCGACAGGTCGGCCGGATCGATGTCGGGATCGTCGGCGCCAAGCGGATCGGGCTCGGTCATGAACGACGGCTCGGTCGGATCACGGTCCTCGACGGGTTCGACGGCAGGCATCACCCCACTCGGCGGGTCGAGCTCGACCACGTTCGACACGGCGTGTGCCGCGCCGTCACCATTCCCGAGAGGCTCTACCGAGTCATCTAGCATTCTGGCGCGCGGGATGTCGGTGATGGGAACGCGGAGCGCGCGTCGTCGCCGCGGGGCACGGGACGGCAAACCCTCGGGCTTGTCGGCGGACTCACCGCTCATCGATGCTCCCTATGGCCATGACCTCGCCCAGACGAATCGACGCGCCTGCCTGTGCGAGCACATCCAACTTGCACGCCGGTGGAGTCATCACGATCGCGGTCGAGCCCATGTGAAAGACCCCTAGCTCGTCGCCGCGGTCCCGCGGAATCGGCGAATCGGCGTAGCTGCGCAGCCCCGGAGTGTCCCCCCGGTTCGTCTGCACATCGTCAAAGCTCAACCCGATGCGTCCCACACCGATTGCCCCCACCATAATCGTCGTCACAGTCCCGTGAACCACGCCTTCCTGCACAATAGCAAGACGTTCGTTCCTTGCGAAAAGCTGAGGGATAAAGTCGGTCCCAATGCGGTTCACAGGGAACAAAGTGCCCGGAACGTACCGCATGCACTGCACGCTTCCGCAGGTCGGAGCGTGTACGCGATGGTAATCACGCGGAGAAAGATAGACGATGAAGTAGTGACCGCCCTCGTAGGCCGCCGCCGCCTCGGAGTCCCCGAGCAGGGCAGCGGCCGTATAAGGCTGCCCCTTCACGGTGAGCTCGCCGTCGACCGTGATCTCGCCGAAGTCCTCGATTCGCCCGTCTGCTGGCGACACCAGCGCCATGGGATCGGGGTCAACTCGCCTCGTCCCGTCGAGGAGCCTTCTGGTGAAAAAGTCGTCGAACGTGCGGAATCCGCCCGATGGCATGTCCACCTCGCTCAGATCCACGTCGTATGCGCGCACGAAGGCCGCAATTGCCGCATCGACTACCCTCTGAGGGGCTCGAGAGGCCGCAAGCCCGCCAAGCGCCCTGCTCAGCCGCTTCCGCGGCAGAACACGAACCGTCTGCGCGGCTAGTCGTAAAGCACTCTTCCCCATGAACCGGCGCTGCCCGGAAAGGGTATCCGACTGGGCAACGCCCCGTCAAACGTATGCGCGCTGACAAGTCTCTGAAATCCCGGCGAATTTGGGCTCGCAGAGACTAGAACGCCCCGCCGGGATCAATCCCAACGAGGCATTCACAATGACGGAACCAGCGCTAGACCGCTGCTTCGCCGCGCTCACCCGTACGGATTCGCACGGACTCTTCGATGGGCGACACGAAGATCTTGCCGTCACCGATGCGGCCGGTCTTGGCTGCATTCTCGACCGCTTCGATCACCGAAACGACCAGGGAATCGGGAACGACGATTTCAACCTTCACCTTGGGGACGAAGTCGACCACGTACGCGGACCCCCGATAAACCTCTCGCTTACCGCCCGTTCGGCCAAACCCTTTGACCTCCGTCACGGTCATGCCTTTGATTCCTACCTCGTTGAGGGCATCCTTCACCTCATCGAGCTTGAAAGGCTTAATAATGGCTTCCACCTTCTTCATGGGACCTCCGAAACTTCAAGCAGCCCAACGAGAACCGCCGATGCAAAAGGATGTACGCCCCAATTATTTCCGAATTGTTTCGTGGCCGTAAATACGAGGGTGGCGGCGGAAAGTAGACTCGAATCCAGGGCGGCCCCGGTCATTTGCAACTCCCTAGGGCGGCTACTGCGCCTTGTCGCCATGCTACGCTCCCACGCCGATGCCATCGCTGCTCAATACGGTTCGTGATCTGGAACGTCTTCGGCAAATTGCGGGCGTTCTCGCCGTGCATGGCTTTGGCGAGGTTGTCGATCGAACGGGGCTGAGCACCTTGATTCCGGGTCGCAAGCGCAACGATGCCGGCCGGATGCCGGCCGGAATTCGCCTTCGGAAGGTCTTGGAGGACCTGGGGCCCTCGTTCGTGAAGCTCGGGCAGATCATGTCGACGAGGCCGGACCTGATTCCAGAAGACATTCTCGTCGAACTCAAGAAGCTCCAGGACAACGTTCCGCCGGAGCCCTTCCCGGCAATTCAGGAGCAGGTCGAGCGGGAGCTGGGCCGTGCGCTCTCCGACGTCTATGAGTCGTTTGAAGAAGCGCCTCTCGCCTCAGCTTCCATTGCTCAAGTCCACCGGGCCCGCCTTCGGAATGGCGACGAGGCAGCCGACGTGGTCGTCAAGGTTCAGCGCCCGCGGGTACAGGCCCTGATGTCCCGTGATCTCGACCTCCTCTACTGGCTTGCGCAGGCCATCGTTCGCTCGATGCCGGAGTCTCACCTGTACCGGCCGGTCAGCCTCGTCGAAGAATTCGATCGCTCGGTCGCCGCGGAGCTCGACTTCTCGCTCGAGGCGGACAACCACGAACGCTTCACCGCGAACTTCGAGCACAACCCGCACGCGAAGTTCCCAAAAGTGTATCGGCAGGCGAGTGCAAGGCGCGTGCTGACGCTCGAATATCTCGAGGGCCGCAAGGTCTATGCGGCGCAGTGCGCCGGCGTGAGCGGCGAGCTGATGGCGAAACGCTCGGTGGAGATCATCATTCAGCAGATCTTCGAAGACGGCTTCTTTCACGCCGACCCGCATCCGGGAAACATCATCATCATGGGGGCGAACGACGATCCGGTGATAGGCATGATCGATGTCGGCATGGTGGGCCGCCTGAGCCCCAAGATGCGCGACCAAACCATCGACTTGATGGTCGCCGCCGTACGCGAGGACTACAACGGTATCGCCGATGCGCTCTACGCCGTCGGCCGGCCCACACAAAAGATCAGCCGCGACGCCTTCAACGCCGAGGTCGCCACCTTGGCGCAGCGCTACCTCGGCAAGCGGCTCAAGGAAATCGAGATCGGTCCGCTGATCCGAGAGCTCGTCATGAACGCGCGGAAGTTCGGCATCGAGATCCCCTCTGAATTCGTGATGCTCGGCAAGAGCCTCATGACGGTCGAGGGGGTCGGCAAGGAGCTCTACCCCGAGCTCGATCTCATCGAAGAGGTGCGGCCCTATTTCATGCAGATCTTCCAGCTGCGCTATTCGCCCGAACGCATGACGCAGGACGCGCTGCGAGGCTTGCAACGGCTCGGCGGCGCCGCATCCGAAATGCCGCTGCAACTCGAAGAGATTCTCGAGGACCTACGCAAAGGCGCCTTCACCGTTCGAACACAGCAGACTTCAGCGGGCTCGTCGTCAGCTCGCTGATCATCGCCGGCGCGATCCTGCTTTCGCAAGAGAGCTATTGGCTGGGTGGTTTGACCGCGGGCGCGGGCGCCTTCTACGCGCTCTTGCACAGCGCGCGGGTGTGGCTGCTCGGCAAGCCCGAGCCCTGACCTAACCGCGGATCGCGCGCCCGATGATCAAGCCGAGCGCACCGGCGATCAAACAGACCACGACCGTGCCGCCCATGTAGAGCACGGCACGCCCCCAACCACCGCTTTGCATGAGGCCGATGGTCTCGAGGTTGAACGCCGAGTACGTCGTGAAGCCGCCCATGACGCCGGTGCCGAGGAGCAAACGCAAGTCGGCGCCGAACAAGGAGCGGTCTTCGGCCAGCACGAACACCAAACCGAGCCCGAGCGAGCCCATGGCGTTTGCGGTGAACGTCGCCCACGGGAACCCATGCGCCGCCGTGATCGGACCGAGCAACAACGACACCCAATACCGGAGACAGGATCCGGCAGCTCCTCCAATGGCGACCCAAATGAAACCCACGCTCGCGTTGTAGACGACAACTTTGAACTGACGCAAGAGTCCAGCGTGCTAGAGTCCGCGCCGTGATCAGCGAGGACTTCGCTTTCTTTGGCTTCGATGACACGTCGTGGGACAGGCTCGTCTCCCTGTTCTTGGGCGAGAGCGGCGAAGATCGGCCGCGTGGTGTTCTCGTGGTCGTCGTCGACGCCGAGCGAACGCCCGTGGCGAGCTTCCACACGGCGACCGGGTCACTGGACCCCGCAACGCTGCCCGACTCTCCGGACCTCGAAGCCCTGTGCGAGGCCACTGGGGTCGGCGCCTGCATCGTGATGCGCGAGCGGGCAATGGCCGACCTCGAGGACTACCTTGCCCAGCCGATCGACCCCGACCAGGACTTCGCCACCCGGGTGATGCGCTTCGCCCACGTCTTACGGGAGCTCGGCAACGGCAACTGGCTGCGGATTTGGCCGAATCCCCTCCCCGACCTTCTGCTTGCGGCGGCCCCTGCGGCCAAGCCCGCGATCGACTTTCTTCTGCCTGACGGGCACAATGTAGTGCTCGGGGTCTTCGAAGACGGACAGCTCTGGACCGGCGCGGTGCTGAGGCGGAACGGAGGCACCTTCGACGTATTCGCCGGCCCCGGTGCGATGTCGGAATGGGCCGGGCCGCTCGGGGGCGCCTGGCACCGCGATCATCGCGTATTGACCCGCGCCATCGAACGGGAGCTCGGTCCCCTCCATATCGGGCTCTTCATGGAGCGATCGACCGCCCAATCTCTCCTCGGCGGCAGACAGGCCGGCGAGTGGGCCACGGCCTTTGCCACGCGGGATCTCATGGTTTATCCGCTTCCGAGCTACGCCGCCGCCGGCCTCGGCATCGACGTTCTGAGCGGCGCTGCCCAGGTCGCGCTTCAAGCGCTCGACGGGATGGATTCGGAGGAAATCCTCACGATTGCCAAGGGTTTCTGGCGCGGTCTCACTGATGGCAAAGGCATCGAAGGCTTGCGGGGCTTCTTCAATGGCTCAGGCCCCGACCGGCGCAACTGAGCACCGCTGCACAGATCGTCGGTTCTTTGACAAAATTGGCGACGATATGTACCTTTGTCCCACCTGCTCAACATTGCAGGGGACATTTGTGCAGGATTCAGACACATCAGCAAGGGCGGTGAGAGATGCGAGCGGGGGAAACCATGCATAAGCTAACGGCGCGGCAAAAAGCGGTGCTCGAATACATTGGGGACTCAATTCAGGCGCGGGGGTACCCACCCACACTTCGTGAAATCGGTAATCATCTCGGCATTCGCAGCACGAATGGGGTTAACGACCACTTACGGGCGCTCGAGCGCAAGGGCTACCTCACCCGCGAGGACATGAAGTCCCGGACCTTGCGTCTCATGAAGACCCCGGACGGCAGGCCTAGCAGCCGACCGCCCCTCTCCAACGACAACCTCGTCGAGATTCCCATCGTCGGCCGAGTTGCCGCAGGTGCCCTCAGCGAGGCCATCGAGCACCCCGAGGACACCGTCCACATCGACCGGATGCTCATCGGCGGCCAGCGCGACGTCTTCGGGCTTCGCGTGACTGGCGAATCGATGATCGAAGCGGGGATTTTCGACGGCGACTTCGTGTTCGTCCGCAAACAGCTCACCGCTAATCGGGGCGAGGTCATCATCGCCTTGGTCGGCGACGAAGCCACCTGCAAGTACTACTTCCCGGAGCGCGAGCACGTTCGCTTGCAGCCCGCCAACAAAGACATGGCGCCGATTCTCATTCCAAAGAACGACTGGCGTACCACCCAGGTGCTGGGCGTCGTGGTCGGCGTCTACCGCCGTCTGAACTAGCAGCGCTCCCTTAGCCCTACAAAAAGGGGGACTGTCCCCTTTTTCGGCTGATGAACCCCTCGGAAAGGTCTTTTTCGAGGGGTTTTGTCTTGTATGGTGTCGGCGTGAGCTCGATTGAACGGGTGTTGATG
>JAFDFW010000612.1 GCA_019309605.1 Deltaproteobacteria bacterium
CAGATCATGCTGTTCAACAATCAGATCTATGGTCTGACGAAGGGGCAGTACTCGCCGACGTCGCAGGTCGGCAAGGTCACTCCTTCGAGCCCCCTCGGTTCGATCGACCAGCCAATTGTGCCCGCGCGCTTCGCGTTGGGGGCAAGCGCGACTTTCGTGGCTCGAGCGTTCGACACCTCGAAGAAACTCCCCGACGCGCTAAAGGCGGCGCGCGAGCACAAGGGCGCGTCGTTCATCGAGATCCTCCAGAACTGCCCCGTCTTCAACGATGGCATCTTCGATCTGATCACGGACCGCAAGACGGGTCCCGCGTACCAGCTTTGGCTCGAGCACGGGCAACCGATGACGTTCGGCGCTAACGGTGAAAAGGGCCTCCGGTTGAAGGCGGAGACGCTCAGCCTCGAAGTCGTGACGATCGGCGAGGACGGCGTCACCGAAGCAGACATCGCCGTTCATGACGAAACCAACCCATCGCTCGCGTGGATGCTGACCGACCTGCCCGAGGTCGTAGCGCTCGGCGTGATCTACCGTCAGCCAGGCCCGGTCTACGACGAAAGCCTCCAGGTGCAGCGAGAGCTCGCAGAAAAGCGTTTCGGCGAGCCGGACCTACACGCCCTTCTTCGAGAAGGGCACACCTGGACCGTCTCCTGACGCCGAGCCGTCGGCCACGGGCAAGGTCAACACGATGCGAAGGCCGTGCGGCTCGCGCACGCCCGCAGTGACGTAGCCGCCGGAACGCGACGCCAAATCTGCCAACTTGGTTAGTTCGAGTCCTACTTTCGGTCGGCGATCGAGCTTCGTAAAAGGCGTAAACAGCACGCGAAGCTCCTTCTCGCTCGGCCTGGCACCGTCGTCTTCGATCGTTAGAGCGGCGGCCGCGCCGACGACGCGTGTCGCGACACGAATCGATGTCACGGCCGTGGTCTTCGCCATGAACTGCGCCAGGTCGGACAACGCCTCGCTGGCCGCCCAAACGTCGAGCTGTACCGTCGCGTCTTCGGCGCTCAGATCGAGCTGAACGGTGGCGCCGAGCTCCGAAACAGCGTTGGTCACGAGATCATTGAGCGACAGAGCGCGCGCCCGAGCTGGTTCTTGTCCGGCAAGCACCGAAAGGTGGCGCATGAGCTCACGCCCGTCTTCCGCCGCTTTGCGGACTTCGCCCATGTACTTCTCGAGCGCCTCGACGTTCGAAGCGTTCCTTTTCGCGAGATGTGCATTGCCGATGATCACGCCGAGGATGTTGTTGACTTCGTGAACGATACCGCCCGCGAGGTCCCTCACGGCCTGCATACCCTCCGGGTGCAAGATGCCTTTCCTTGGGGGCTCGGATTCGTCGTCGTCCATTGCGGTCAAACCTCGAGGAGTTTTTTCACGGCGCGGATCACTCGCGGCGCTTGAATTGGCTTTTCGATATAAGCGTTTGCACCCAACGCCAGCGCTCGGTCCCGATCGTTTGGCGCGCTTTCGGTCGTGATGATGACGATGGGCGTCTTTTCGTGCCGCGGGTCGGCTCGAACGTGCCGCACCAGCTTCAAGCCGTCCATCACGGGCATGTTGACGTCGGTCAATACGAGGTCAAAGCGCTGTGCCGCGAGCGCGCGGATGCCCGCCAGGCCGTTCTCGGCCTCGACGACTTCCATTCCGGGAATTCGTTCGAGAGACTCCGCCAACATGCTGCGCATGGTCTTGGAATCTTCGACTACGAGGCAGCGGTATCGACGCATAGCTAACTCAATCCTACGATACGACGCCGTGTGCTCAAAGTTCGAGCCTCATTTGCCGGTTGGACGGGCAAGCTCTGCAAGCATGTCGCCGAGGTTCCAAATTCCAAGTGATTGGTGCCGTACCCCTGTCCGCTGAGCGGCCAGAGGCATTCCTGAAACAACCGCGGTCTCCGGGGCTTCGACCAGTACCATTCCGCCTCGCTCGGAAATGTCGCGCACCCCCGCCGCTCCGTCATCCCCCATACCTGTGAGCACGACGGCGATCGCCCTATCACCGAGCACGCGCGCCGCGGAGCTGAAGAGCCGGTCAACCGACGGGATGTAGTGGGAGCCCGGGTCGGGAGCCACGACACGGATCGCGGGCCCACGGTCGGAAGGGACAACCTCGATACACCGGCCGCCTGGGCAAACATAGGCATGCCCCCGGGCGAGGCGCTCGTACTGCTTGGCCTCCGAAACCTGGACCACGCCTGTCCTATCGAGACGAGCAGCAAACGTCCGAGTGAAGCGGGGCGGCATGTGCTGCGCGACGACCAGAGCAGCGTCGACGTCATCATGCAAGTGCCGGAACAAGGTAACCAAAGCCCTTGGACCTCCGGTCGAGGCGCCGATGACGATGACCTTGCTCGGCACCCGCTTGAGCACCGAGGGCTCTGGTTCGCTGCTCTTCGATTCGGGAACCTCCGCGTCGAGCGCTAAGCCACCAAGGGTCGTCCTGCGAATCGCCAGCGGTGATAGTTGCTGGACGACCCGCACTTTTTCGGTGAGTTGCCTTCGCAGGCTCTCGAGCGGCGCGTCCTCGCCTTGAGGT
>JAFDFW010000613.1 GCA_019309605.1 Deltaproteobacteria bacterium
CTCGGCCACCCGCCGGGCCAGCTCGCAAGGGTCGAACCGCATCACCCGGAGGCGAAGGCCACCGGCCTCCAGCCGAGCCAAGTCCAGCAGGTCATCGATCATCCGCAGCAGCCGCGTGGCGTTTCGCCGAACAACCTTCAGCGCATCACGCTCCGCACTCGGCCGCAGCTTCTCGAGAAGCTCATCCACAGGCGACAAAATTAGCGTGAGCGGCGTACGAAGCTCGTGACTGATATTGGCGAAGAACTCGGACTTGAGCCGATCGACTTCCTGGAGTTGCTCGAAGGCTTCTTGCAACGTGCCCTTGGCCCTCACTAGCGTGTCTTTGGAACCCGACCAAGATGAAAATCGTGCCAAGGAGGACGGCTTGATACAGAACTGTGATCTTCACATCGCCGACGGGAATTTGTCCTAGCGCCATCGGAAGTGAGAACAGTGCGTACACCGAGAGTCCGAAGGCGGCGGCGCGAGTCGGAGTCCACGAAATGAAGAAGTTCACACCGATGAGCACGAACAGGAGCGTCAGCGCGTACGGCGAATCGTAGGAGCCGTGTAGCCAGGTCAGAATACAATTGAAAAGACAGACGAATAGGAAGAGACCAAAAACCAGATCGTCGATCGTCCGAGTTGCCCATAGTGGTTTCCGTCGGAGAGTTATCCAAGAACTAGCTAGCACCGCGATCCAAAAGAAACGCAGGACCTGCATGACGCCGAAGTACGGGCGCAGAATTACCCACTCCATCGGAGTGAATGCCACTATTGTGGCGGACGTTACGAGTATGCCGGCCGATAGACCTTGTACGTTTCGTTTCCGCCGCTCGGCGTGGAAGAGACCGAGCGTCTCCGACTGGTCCTCGAGAGGCCCCACCGTCCCGGTGCCATTATTCGGTTCTAAGACCCCCACGCTCCCCTAAGTGTAACAAAGGGGATATGACGGGACCAAAGACCTGAATTCAGGCGCTCTCCTGGGCGATGTTAGTGATTGGTCGACTGCTGACGAGCTCCAACAGGCGACGCGAAGCGTGAGGGGCCCAAGACACGATCTCTAGGGGTTCGCCAGTGGCGGAGACGAGAGCGGCGCGATGCTCGCCCACCGCGAGCTTCTCTCGAGATCCGGTTGAGTCCACCCTGTGGAAGTCGAACCACAGGTCCACCCCACCGTCGTAGACCGCGCTCAATTGCATGACTGCCTCGATCTGGTCGAAGGGCATCGCCTCGCGCAGATGCCGGGTTCCAAAGGAGAGGCACTCTAACTGTGCCTTACTTTGCCGGCCATTGAAATACTCGGGCGCAAGCGTATGGAAAAACTCGTCGCGCAGTCTACCCTGCCAGGCGCTGTAGTTTCCGAAGTAGAGATTGCCGACTAAGTTGGAGTCTTGGAGGGACGTCGGGAACACTCGCCGCGCCAGAGTCGGACGCTCCGCATCGTCGCGAGCGCTCCAGAGAGCCTCGCCCAATTGAAGTCCCGAAAACCCTTGCGGCAAAGACTCGGGAAGGGTTTCCCATTCTCTGCTCGGGTTCATTCCGACCAAGAAGCGATAGAACTCTTCAGGCCACGGGGCCGTCTTGACCTCGTTGGGTCCACGGATTTCGACGGATGAGGTGCGCATCCTGCTAAAGGCCACCCTTTCAACCTCGCCGGAGGGAAACGGGAGGCGGCGCCAGTCGCAGACAACCGTGTACTCGGTTTCACTGCATTCCTCCATCCAGAAATGGCCTTCAATCACATCGCTTTGGCCGGCTCTACCGAACAGCGTCGTCTCAAAGGAGTTTGTCACACCCCCGTGCACGTCCGAGCCGAACAGTTCGAAGAGCCTCTTGTGGAACCCAGTTTGCTCAATGCCGCTCAACTCGCGTGCCTTGCCCATCCATTCTGCGAAATTCGAAAAGTAGGCTGTGCGGAATGGGTTGGCAGAACCTCGGAACGTAAGAGGAAAACGGAGCACAAACACTACCTGCCCGCGTGGTCCGGCTCCCGGTGCCGCGTAGAAGCATGAACTCGAACTCCACTCCGTCGCGTCGATGGCCTGAGCCGGACTAGAGTGCCCCGCTGACAAAACCTCTGCCGTTGGCCAATCATTCCGGCGCTCCAGAACCTTCGCACGGTAGTCCGTTAGCTCCTCAATGACGGACCCCGATAGATCTGACGACACTACGTTTCCGACGTACGCGTCAGGAGTCCTGCTGGTAATCGTCGAGTGGTTGTGGCGAATTCGCGCGGCGGTCTCGCCAGCATCTGAAATCTGCCACCTACCAATGCGCACAGGAAGACACTGATCTGGCGTTGCGCAGAGTTGGAGGCTCTGCAAGAGAGCGTCGCGACAAAACGGATCACCCAAAACGTATCCCGTGCTCTCGCGCTCATCGCTGTCGAAACGGCAAACTTCGCTATCGAGTTGGTGCACTTTCGAAATCCGCTGAAATCGCGCGCCTTGGAACAGGATAGGGCCATACAGGTCTCGGTGAGGTTCGAGAGAGGGAGCGGTTGCCCCGCCTGGCATCTCGACGGGTTGCTCGCGTCGTGCGGCCTGCACACCGAGCGAAAACGTTCCCGCGAAATGGTCGACAGAGAATCCGCTTTGCTCGCACCGAATCCCGGTCTTGACGGTAACGGCTCCTGAATCGTTCTCGAGTACCCGGGCGTAGACTT
>JAFDFW010000614.1 GCA_019309605.1 Deltaproteobacteria bacterium
AGCGCTGCGTCGCGACCGGGGAGGTTGTCATGCGGTACTTATTCGGAGTTCTATGTGTCTGCGCGCTGGGCGTCATGCCGACCGTGGGGTGTAGTGAAGGCGGAGGGGGAGGCGGCAGTGGTGGCTCGGACACATCGGGATGGTTCCTGCAACGTCCGCCGACGGAGGTGGGGGACTCTTTCAATGGTGTGTCGTTTACCGATGCGAACTCTGGGACGGCCGTGGGTTATGGCCTTCTGGGCGGGGGCGACCTCCGGGGGATAATTTTGCGGACAACAGATGGGGGGGCGACGTGGGTAGAGCAGACCAGCGGCACCTCGGAGCCTCTCCATGACGTGTCGTTCACCGATGCGAACACCGGGACCATCGTCGGCGAGGCCGGGATCATCTTACGGACGACGGACGGGGGGGGTGTCTGATAGTCGCGAGCCGCTGACCGCCTACCAGCGCGCCGAGCCACGGCCAGGGGGGCCAGATCCGAAGCCGTGCGACGTGGGTTCGTTCGAGGCGCAGCCGTAAGCTTAGTCCACCCAGCAAACAAGAACGGCGGCCTTCTGAGCACCTCCCCTCCGTGGGTCGTCGTTTTGTTTGTGGCGAGTTCGCACATTCGGCACTTACATTGCGTCGCCCGAAATCGTGTACGACAATTGGTATTGCCGTTCTCGCGTCGGCGAAGATGTGGAGGCGCGCTTGACTGGCGAGTGAGTCCGCGCGTCGCGTGTGTAGTCGCCGGCGGCTTCATACCACAGGCAGGGTTGAAGTGCAGACGGGAGCGGGGATCTCAAAGCCGCCAAGCGCTTCGGAAATCCTGGGCAAATCCTCGTGCAGGAAGTCCTCCCAGCTACGTTCGATCCTCCCTCTAAGGGATTCTAGGTCGGCTCCCTCCAGCTCCTTGGTCGGCACAATCGTGCGCTTGAAGATCGGGGTGTGGGCAATGAGCCTACGATGCGGCCTGAAGACCGCGGGACTCGCCTTCTTGATCTTCTCGCCGGTAGCGACGACCGTGGACGATTGGGCAACCTGCGCGCAACCCGCGTCGAAACCCGAGTACGCGTCGCCCTACCCTTCGCGTGTGTCGAGCCATGCTTGAATGGCGTCGACCATCACTGCGGAGAGCGTGACTTCCTGATCGAAGGCGTACTTGCGAACGCGCTTATGAAGATCGACGGGAAGGTGAATCGAAGTCTGGCGGAAGCGCTCGCCGTCCTTGGCGCGGACGCGCGGCTCTTCCTTCGTTCCACGACCCCGGGAGCGGCCGGTCGCAAGCGTGGGCACTGCTGGCGGTAGGATCTCAGGCGTGCTTGGAACGGGCGCGAGTTCTGGTTCTGCCGTGCTCTGGAGCGAGTGGATCGCGGTCGGCGGCTTGGCCACGACCTCGGAGTCGGTTGTTGAACCGAGGCCCCCTCCCCCATCGACCTCGGTCTTGGCCATCAAGTGTTGGAGCGCTGCGGGATCGGGTGTGGTTCGGGTCTTGGGTGAAGCGAAGCTCCCCATCGAAAACTTCTTTTTGCTGCTGCTAGCCGGCGGCATGGAGAACCTCGTGAACGCTCCTTCCTCCACTTGGACGTCCGGTCAGCGGGAGCGAACAAGATGAGCGATGCACCGCCTGAGCTCGGCCGCGTTGCGTTCCACCTCGATCAAGGTTCGGCGAAGCGCCGCCTTTTCCTCTCGCTCGGTCAGGGCTTTCTTGAGCAAGCCGCCGAGGCGGTTTTGCTCGCGTTGAATCTTCAGGAGGTCTTGGACCTCTTGGCGCGCGCGTGCACTTGGGATTTCGGCGGTCAGAAGCAGACGACGCAGGATCTCTCCGCGGGTGAATCCGGACGCATCCTCTATGGCTCGAAGGCGGGCGAGATGCTCATCGCCGACCCGCACACCGATGAAATGCCGGAGACTCCCCACTCGAAAATCATAGGCAGCATCAGACGCGTGTCTAGTGCCGAATCGGTTTTGCACGTGCGAATAAGCCGAAGGCGTTGAGCACATTGATCAAGCGCGGAGCGGCGAACGGCGAAGAGTTCGCGCGCAGCGCTTGCAGTTTTGTTAAACAAAACTCCACCTTGCCGCAGCTGTGCAACCCCATTCGTCGCACTTCCGTGAAAACTACTGCAACCCGCCGACACTCCCTGCAAGCAGTTGGCAACAAGAATTTTTTTACGCACTTCGCTGCAATCTCCTGCAACTCAAGTGCAGCTCGTCTCCGCGAGATTCTCGAAATCTCACTGACTCTCATCGGATGTCATTCACTCGCAGCGAAGTGCATCCGATTGCAGCCAATCACATCAGGCTCGAACTGGGAGTGGCAAAAAAGTTGGCGCGCTTGAGAATACTTTTGGTCTCCAAAACCGATAACTGGGTGTGAACAAGACAATCCAATTCGATTATCGGCCACTGGAGGCCCGAGATTGCGCGCCGTACGCCTCTTTTGTGCAGCGCGAAGAGCCGATCGGAGCGTGGCTGCAAGCTGACTACTGGACTAGCGGCGTCTGGACCGCGTGGCGACGCGCCAAGGCCCCGTTTGAAGCTTGGTATCCG
>JAFDFW010000615.1 GCA_019309605.1 Deltaproteobacteria bacterium
GACTGGACGCATGCCGATCAAGCGGCCGATCGGGGGCTCCGGGAGTTGTCCCTTCACCCACGCCCGCATGCGCTCGAGTCCAGACAGTGAAAGCGCCGAAGGATCGGGATAGCCACCGCGCACTGGCTCTTCCCAAACTTGGGGATAGTCGTTCATTGAGCGGGCGACTGTATATCGATTCCGGCTTGCGCGTAACTGCCGCGCTCTCATCCCATTGGGGCGGTGGGGGTTTGGTCGGGCAACGCTGACGTAGAACGGGCCGTTTGCGTGCATCGGTAACTCGTGGGACCAAGCGGGGCGTCATGCGTTTGCAAGGCATAAGAGACTTTCTGTTGCCAGCCAGCCGCGCGCAGGATGTGGGCCGCCTGCTCGCGTTGTGCGGCGGCATTGGGGTGCTGGTGGGCGGCGGTGCGATCTTGTTCGAGCTCGCGGTCGAGGCGGGCCGGTTTGGCTTACTCGATGCATTGGCCGGCTATCGGCCACCCGCGTCTTCGGGCGACACGCAAATCTGGGGAACGACGAACACGCCCTTCCGGCCATGGGTCTTGGCGTTGTTGCCCGTGGCGGGGGGCCTCATTGGCGGTCTGCTCATCTATTGGCTTGCACCCGAGGCCGAAGGACACGGAACCGATGCGGTGATCGACGCTTACCACCGACGAGGCGGCTACATTCGAGCGCGGGTTCCGGTCGTGAAGGCCCTCGCTTCGGCCGTCACACTCGGATCTGGCGGCTCGGCAGGCCGCGAGGGTCCTGTGGCTCAGATCGGCGCGGGGATTGGCTCATCCGTCGCCAGGTTGCTGCGGTTGAGCACACGCCAGCGACGGGTGCTCATGGTCGCGGGAATGGCCGCTGGCATCGGAAGCATGTTTCGAGCGCCACTGGCCGGAGCGCTCTTCGCGGCCGAAGTCCTTTATAAGGAGATGGATCTCGAATTCGAGGTCATCGTCCCCGCCGCGTTCGCATCGATAGCGGCCTACACCGTGTTCACGATGGCTTTCGGCACCTCGCCGTTGTTCAACACCGCTGGGTACACGTTTGACGATCCTCTCGAGCTCATCACCTACACGGCTCTGGCGCTGATCGTAGCAGGCGGCGCCAAGATCTACGTGCGCACGTTCTACGGCATTCACGATCGATTTTCCCGTCTGCGCATTTGGCAACCCTTGAAACCAGCGCTGGGCGGCGTCGGAGTGGGTTTGTTTGCCTTCTTCCTGCCGGATGTCCTCGGCTCCAGCTACGGCGTCGTCCAACAAACGCTCGACGGGCATTTGCCACTCATGTTGCTCGGAGCCATCGTGGTCGGGAAGATCATCACGACTTCGTTCACCGTGGGGTCCGGACAAAGCGGCGGTGTTTTCGGTCCGGCGATCGTGATCGGTGCCGCTCTGGGTGGCCTGTGCGGCGAGATCTCGAACCAGTTCATCGATTGGCACTCGCCGCCGGTAGGCGCGTTTGTGATCGTCGGCATGGCGGGCTTTTTCGCCGGCGCTGCGAATACTCCCTTGTCGACCATCATCATGGTGAGCGAGATGGTCGGAAACTATCATCTTCTGGTTCCCACGCTTTGGGTCTCAACGATTTCTTTCGCGCTCGTACGGCGCTCGACCCTATACCGGAGTCAGGTGTCCCGTCGATCGGATTCCCCTGTGCACCGTGACGAGATGCTGGGTGAGGTGCTCCAGACGATCAACGTGCAGGACGCTCTCGACGACCCCGACCATGAGCCGATCGCGATAGTCAACCTCAAGACGCCTCTTCGAAAGATCGTTAGTTTGTTCGGCCAGACCCACCATGACGTACTTCCGGTCACTGACGACGATGGCCATTTCCTAGGCGTCATCAAGGACTTTGATCTGCGCCACGCGCTCGCGGCCGAAACCGTCAATGATGCTCTCATTGCGGGAGACCTCATGAAGACCGCGCCCTCGCTAACACCCGACGAAAGCCTCCATTCGGCCATGCACAAGATGGTGGAAAGCAAGCAAGACGAGCTCGTCGTCGTTGCAAGAGATGACCCGAGCAAGATCGTCGGAACCTTGAGCCGCCGAGACTTGATCGCCGCATACGATCACCGCATCCGCTCAGAGTCCACCGTCCCCCCCGCGCCAGCGCCCCAATAGAGCGGGCATCTACATGTCGAGAAGGGGGTAGGCGGCCTATCGTTGGTGACGGGCGCTCCCCAGTGCACGGAGCACGCGGATCGGCTATCGCGTTCGGCGGGAACGTAGCGTGACAGGATCTGCAGAGCGCGGGCCGCTTGCCTGGATGGCGAGAAACGGGGTGGCCGCCAATGTCTTGATGCTGGTCCTCATGATTGGGGGCCTGGTGACATTCGCTTCGGGGCTCAGGCAAGAGGTGCTTCCCGAGGTCGAGCTCGAGCTGGTCTTCATCGAGGTCGTCTATCCCGGCGCCAGCCCCGCCGAAGTCGAGCAAGCGGTGGTGCTCGCGGTCGAGGAGGCCGTCCGTGGCGTCGATGGCGTCAAGGAGGTTCGCTCGACGGCGATGGAGGGCTATGCCCTGGTGAGCGCCGAG
>JAFDFW010000616.1 GCA_019309605.1 Deltaproteobacteria bacterium
GAGCCGGCCCTCGGCCACGGATCCAAGAGGCGCTGTCGTTCGATACAAACCGCATGGCGGAAGCTGCATGTGACAGACCTAGACCAAGCGCTCGGCGCGAGCAATCGCACCGCTCGGCGCGCTACCAAGTCCCGTAGGGGTTCGCTACGAGGTTGGAGTTGAAGTAGCGCGGGTCGTCGGTGACGTCGTCGCCGACCCATTCGGGCCTTTCGAATGCTTCGTCTTCGCGGCTGAGCTCGATTTCTGCGACTACGAGCCCTGCATTGCTACCCTCGAAGACATCGATCTCCCAGGTGTGGGGCCCGACGGCCAAGGTGTAGCGAATTTTCTCGATCAGGGGACGCTGGCACAAGGTGTCGAGCATCCGTTCCGCATCGGCCACGGGAATCTCGTATTCGAACTCCGCACGACGCGCGCCCACGTTCTTTCCTTTGACTGTGATCGACCCCCGCGGGCCTGCCACACGGACGCGCACCGTGCGTTCAGGCTCGGTCGACAGAAAGCCCTGCCGGTACCGCGTGCCTTCGGCCGTTTCCCGCCAAGCCTCTCCCGAGACGAGAAACTTTCGTTCGATCTCCTCAGCCACGACGCTCATTGTAGCAAGCTCGAAGGCATTATGGAGACGAACGCCTAGTTACCTTGAACTGCCGTGCGAGCCGGGCTACTTGGGGCAGCCTTGCGACTGAATGCACAGCAACGGGCGGCCGTACAGCACGACGAGGGGCCGTTGTTGGTTCTGGCGGGCGCAGGTTCGGGGAAGACGCGTGTCATCATTGCCCGGATCGCGCGGTTGCTTGCGGGCGGAGTTCAGCCGGATTCGATTTTGGCAGTAACCTTCACCAACAAAGCCGCCAACGAGATGCGCGAACGCATCGGCGCAACGGTGGGGGACGAAACGGCAAAAGCGATTTGGCTATCGACGTTTCACAGTTTTGGGGTGCGCTTCGTGCGCGAGGAGGCCAAGGCGCTGGGGCTGGGCTCGCGCTTCACGATCTTCGATCAGGGTGACAGCCTCGGCGTCGTGCGAGAGCTTCTCCGCACCGAAGCGAAGGCAGATCGGCAGCTCGATGCACAGGCGATCTTGTCCCGGATCTCGCTTTGGAAGAACGCACTGCTGAAGCCCGCTCAGGTGCGTGCCAAGGGGGACGAGTACGATCAGGCGGCAGCCAGCATCTATGGGGCGTACGAGTCGACCCTCGCGGACATGCATGCGGTGGATTTCGATGACTTGGTCGTCAAGCCCGTCGTGCTCCTTCGTGATCGGCCCGGGATTCGCAGCAAGTGGCGCACCCGATTCGCTCACGTGCTGGTCGACGAGTTTCAGGATACCAATGTCGCGCAGCTGGATCTCGTTCGGCTGCTCGTCAACGAGCGTGGCAACGTCTGTGTCGTCGGCGACGACGACCAGTCGATCTACGGATGGCGCGGCGCCTGCGTCGACAACATTCTCGACTTCGAGCAGCACTTCCCTGGCGCAGTGGTCACTAAGCTGGAGCAGAACTATCGTTCCCGCCCCTCGATCTTGAACGTGGCCAACGCGGCCATCGACAAGTCGCGCAAACGCCCTTACGCCAAAGTCTTGAAGCCGGTCCGGGAGAGCGGATCGCCCGTGCGCATCTGCGTTCTTCCCGAGCCCCAGGAAGAGGCGAAGTTCGTGGCGTCCGAAATCCGGAAGCTCCAGCGGGACGGGACCGACCCGCGCGAAATTGCGGTGCTCTATCGATCCAACACGCAGGCCAAACTGCTCGAAGAGGAGCTCCGCGTTGCCGGGATTGGGTACCGCGTCTTTGGAGGCACCAAGTTCTTCGATCGGAAAGAGATCAAGGACGGCATTGCATACATGCGCGTCGCGTTGAACCCCCGCGACGAGCTTTCGCTGCGCCGGATCGTGAACACCCCGGCCCGGGGCCTGGGTGCCCAGTCGCTTCGGCACATCGTCGAGCATGGGGAGACGCATCGGATGAGCCTTCTTCGGGCTCTCAACAATGCGGATCAGATCGTGGCGCTCTCGGAGCGGGCCAAAGCCTCGGCCGCACGTTTGGGCGAGGCGATCGAGACGGCAGGGAAGGGGTTTCGAGCGGGTGAGCTCGCGAATACGGCCACCACGTTATTGCGCGCCGTCGGGATGTTGCAGGACGCGCCAGCCTCGACCCCAGATGCGAAACGGCGCCGCGCCAACATCGACTTCTTGCGGCGCAGCATCGAGCGACTCGAGGCGCGGAGTGGCGCCGATCGTGAAGCGTTGCAGCAGCTGTTGCATCACATTGCCCTCGACCCCAGCGACCCGGACGAGCCCGACCCTGGGAGGCAAGTCACGCTTTCGTCGCTGCATTCCGCAAAGGGGCTCGAGTTCTCGGTGGTGTTTCTGATCGGCTGCGTCGAGGGCGTGCTGCCCCATGCGAGAACGACCGACCCCAAGATTACGGACGCAACCATGGCCGATCTCGAAGAGGAACGGCGGCTGTTCTACGTGGGCGTGACGCGCGCGCGCGACCTGCTCTATCTGACGCGGCACAAAGAGCG
>JAFDFW010000617.1 GCA_019309605.1 Deltaproteobacteria bacterium
AGACCGTGTCGACATCATCGAAGGTGGCGGCCTGTCGATGACGCTGCCCGTGCAGGGCGAATTCCGCGTAAGAGACGGCCTCATCACCGAATGGGTCGACCGATTCAGCTGGGCGAAGGCAATCGCCGATATCGGTCGGAGCCTTCCGGGCATCATCAGACACCGACTGCGCGGCTAGCGCCCCGCAGTGAAGTGCTGATATGGTCCCGGCCACAGTCTGGAAGCGTATTCAGGCAGGGACCAGGAGAGTCAGATGACGCGTTTGATAGCTTTGATTGGGTTGTGCGGGGTGATCGCCGCAGCGGGTTGCAGCAGCAGCAATAGCTCCAGTGGCACTGGCGGCACTGGCGGCAGCATTGGTGACCTCGAGTGGCCACCCGATGCAACCGTGTATCTCGACCAGTACGGGATCTTCAACGGCGACTGCGCGACGGATGAAGACTGCAGCATGGCGCTTGGGTACTTCCATGCACGCGATCGCTTTATCCAGATGGACTTCTTTCGCCGACTGCCGACGGGCCGTCTCACAGACATCGTCAACAAGGGAGTCGTGGAGTTGGCGGGTTCGCTCGAGGGGCTGATCAACGCAGCGGCGTCAAACCGAGCGGCCAATTCGGCGCGAACGGGCGAACCGGGCGAGGTTGTCGCCATCCAGCACCTCAGCGAGAAGAACCGGGGGCTGTTCGAAGCGTACGCGGCCGGGGTGAACCAGTGGCTGGACGATGTTCGCAACGGCAGGAATGGGGCGACATGGCCTGCCGAGTTCGGCGGCCTCTTGTTCTCGTACGCACCAGAGGACGCTCCCCCTTGGACACCGGAGGACAGCATCGCAACCGTCCTCACCCTGGTAGGGCAGCTAACGCTCGGCGAGAGGCGTCACACTCAGGCCGCGACGGCGCGAGCGGCGATCGACGACAACGACCGATTCCTGGATCTGTGGAGCCTCGAGCCGATTCAGAAGTCGCCAGTGCTCGAAGAGGGCACCTATCCGCCGGCTCCCGAGGCATCGTCGACCGCGAAAACCAAGACGAAACGCAATCCCCTTTTCCATAGAGCCGCGCCCGCGCTGGCGCGGCTGGACGCGACACTTGCCGCCACCGAAGAGCTGCGACGCATCTGGGTCGGAGTCGAGTCCGTCGGTGCCGACATCGGCTCCAACAACTGGGTCCTCGGCGCTTCCAAGACCGAGAGCGGCAACACCTTCCTGTCGAACGACCCCCACCTCACGCTCTCTCAGCCCTCGGTCTGGTACCTGGCTCACCTCGACGCGAAGACCAACGGGGCGGGCGGCATGCACACCGCTGGCGTCACCTTCCCGGGACTGCCTTGGGTCATCATCGGCCAGAACGAGGACATCGCCTGGGGTGCCACGAACACGGGCATGGATTTCACCGATGTGTACATCGAGACCCTCGTCAAGGACGATGCCGGTGAGCCGATCGGCGTCATGCATAAGGGAGAAGTCGTCGAGTTCATCCGCAAGGACTTCACGCTCAACTTCAATGACGGGTCGTCCGAAGTGCGCGAGCTGTTGTTCGTCCCCCATCACGGCGCCGTGCGAGAGATCGATGCTGACAACGGCGTGGCGGTCACCTTGCGTTGGACCGGAAATGACCTGACGACCGATGCAAACTACGCCACAGGGATGGCGACGGCCACGACGGTCCTAGAGGCGCGGGACGCGCTCGAGAACATCACCACCGTCGGCCAAAACTGGGTGGTGATCGACAACCAAGGAAGCTTCGGCTGGTTCCCGTACAACAGACTGCCCAAGCGCACCTGGGCGATCGATCTCGACATGGATGACCCGAACGAGCCGTTTCCCTGGCTTCCCCTCGATGGCGCCTGTGAAACGCCGGACACCTGCTACGAGTGGGACGAGTACTTCGAGTACGCGGAGCTTCCCCAGGCCTACAATCGTGCAAATGGGTATATCGCGACCGCCAACAGCGACCTGACCGGCGCGAACTTCGACGGTAACCCCACCAACAACGGCCACGCTCCGATCCAGAGCGGCGTTGCCGCTGGATATCGCACGGCGCGCATCGTGGAGCTCATCGATGCGACAGACGAGCACACGAGGGACAGCATGGAAGCCCTGATCAGCGATGTACATTCGAAGATCGGCCGGGACATGATCCCCAAGATCCTCGAGATCGCGGACGACGACATGACCACCGTGACTGCCGACGCCCAGCTGATCGTGGACGCGCTGAGGGGTTGGACTTTCACCTGCCCCACGGGTCTCGACGGCACCAACCCGACGATGTCACCGCTAGCTAGTATGGAGGAAGTCGAAGAATCGTCTGGATGTACCGCCTGGCACGAGGCACTCCGGGAGATCGATGACGCGCTCGCCCGCGATGAATCGACCTCGTCCTACCCGAGCTTTGTCACGTACTTCTCTATCATGGACACCTCCCGCCTCAAGGCCGGTGATGACTACTGGAATGACGTGACAACGGAGGGCGTCACCGAAACGAAGTACGATATCATCGGCGCCGCCTTGGATACGGC
>JAFDFW010000088.1 GCA_019309605.1 Deltaproteobacteria bacterium
GATGGATGCCACGGCGGCCGAGCTTCAAGAGGAAGCTGCCGCCGTCGCCCATCTGGTATAGGCTTTCGTCCAACCCCACCGAGGCGGTGCCCGTATGCGAAAGCCCAGGCTGGTTGAAGAGCACGAAGCGGAAGGTAAGCGCGTCGTTGTGGACGGTCAGCACATCTTCGTCCGCGAAGAGGGTGAGGGTGAGCCGGTCCTGCTGCTTCACGGCGTTCCGTCGAGTTCATTTCTCTACCGCAAGATGCTCCCCGAGCTCGCTGGGCAAGGGCTTCGTGGGGTCAGCTTCGATTTGCCGGGCGTCGGTCTGAGCGACAAGCCCAAGGACATCGACTACGACTGGCATTCGCTCGCGAAGTGGGTCGGGCGTGTCGTCGATGTGCTGGCCCTTCCGCCGGTGCACCTCGTCTTGCACGACATCGCGGGCCCGATTGGCGCGGAGTGGGCGATTCACAATCCGGTGAAAGTGCGTTCGATCACCTTCACGAATACCGTCATGGACGTCGCTCACTACACCCCCGCGTTTCCGATACGGGCTCTTCGGGTTCCGGTGCTCCGGCATGTGGTCTTCTCGACGATGAACACGCCCACTGCGCTGAGGTTCTTCCGGTACAGCGGGGTCAAAAACCCCGATGCCATCAATGAAGACGTGGTGGCGAGCTACCTCTACCTCGTCAGGAACAACGGCGGTCACCACAGTTTCCTAAAAATCATGGAAGGTTTCGACCTGACCGAGCAGCATCGAGACTGGCTGCGCGACGGCCTGCTCGCGATCGACAAGCCGATGCAGCTCGTCTGGGGCGAGCAAGAGTTTGCGATTCCGAAGGCGCAGCTCCACTACATCAAGCAGGTGTTTCGATTGCGCGCCGAGCATATGGTCGACGCGCGCCACTTTCTCCAAGAGGAGCATCCGGCGGTCATCGCGGCGCATATCGCCACCTTCTCCCAGGACATTGCCCAGCAATCAAAACGCGCTACAAACGCGACCCCGTAAAGTGCCTTTGGCACCACGGGGCTTTGCCCCACCACGAACTGCATCGAAAAGAGGAGCCAGCATGGCTGTCGAACGGACCCTTAACATCATCAAGCCCGACGCCGTCGAGCAGAATAACATCGGGAACATCCTCGCCATGATTCAGGGTGCGGGTCTCGAGATTCTCGGCCTACGCATGTTGCACCTGAGCCGAGCGCAGGCTGAAGGCTTCTACGAGGTTCACAAAGACAGGCCGTTCTTCGGCGAGCTCGTCGAGTTCATGACGCGTGGGCCGGTCGTCGTGACTGCGCTCCAGGCCGACGGCGCCGTGGCGCGCTACCGCACCTTGATGGGGGCGACCAACCCCGCGGAAGCCGACGAGGGCACCATCCGCAAAGCCTACGGCACCGACATCGGCGAGAACGCCTGCCACGGCTCCGACAGCGTCGAGAATGGCCGGATCGAAGTCGGGTACTTCTTCCCCGAGTATCTCCTCAAGTAGGCCATGGGCGACTCGAGCGAAAGCCAGTTGCGCCCCCTCATCGAGCAGGCCTTCGACGACCGGTCGAAGCTCGAGGATGCGCAGTACCGCAGCGCCGTCGAGGAGACGATCGAGCTCCTCGACAAGGGGAAGGTTCGCGTCGCGACGCGCGGTGACGACGGGGAGTGGACCGTTCACGCGTGGACGAAGCAGGCGATTCTTCTCTACTTCGGAATTCGCGGTATGGAGCGCGTGGAAGTCGGCGCGTACGAGTACCACGACAAGATCCCTCTCAAGAAGAACCTCGACCAGCAAGGCGTCCGAGTCGTGCCGCCCGGCACGGTTCGTTACGGCGCACACTTGGAGCGCGGCGCCATTCTGATGCCCGGCTACGTGAACATCGGCGCCTACGTAGGCGCCGGTTCGATGGTCGACACCTGGGCGACGGTTGGTTCGTGCGCACAGGTCGGCAAGGGCGTCCATCTGTCTGGCGGCGTCGGCCTCGGAGGGGTCCTCGAGCCTCCCGGCGCGACACCGGTCATCATCGAAGATGGCGCCTTTCTCGGCTCCCGCTCCATCGTCGTCGAAGGCTCGCGCGTCTGCGAAGAAGCCGTGCTCGGAGCCAATGTCGTGATCACGGCCAGCACGAAGATCATCGACGTCACGGGCGCGGAACCGGTCGAAATGAAGGGCTACATCCCCCCTCGTTCGGTCGTCATCCCTGGCACCCGTCCCAAGAAATTCCCGGCAGGTGAGTACCAGATCCCGGTCGCGCTCATCATCGGAAAGCGGAAGGCGAGCACCGACAAGAAGGTCACGCTGAACGACGCGCTGAGGGACTTCGGGGTTTCCGTCTAAGCAGCGACAGTGGCAGCGGCAGTGGCAGTGGCAGGGACAGTGGCAGGGGCAGGGGCAGGGGCAGAGACAGAGACAGTGTCAGCGTTGGTGGGTCAGTAGCCGCCGCCGCGTTGGAAGCGTTTCCAGGCGGTGCAGGGTGTCCCGTAGCGCTTCTCGACGTACCGCAGTCCCCAGGCAATTTGCGGCCATGGGTTCTTCCGGTAGTCCACCCCGTACGCCTTTCCCGAATCGGACATCTTGTTGCAGGGATAGCTCTGCGGGATACCGCATGCTCCCGTGCGCTTGTTCCGCGCTCGATGGTTCCAGTGGCTCTCCGCTTGCCAAAGTTTGTCGAGGCATTCGAATTCCTGTTCGCCGTCCCATTGCGAGTATTCGGTTCGAATCAGATAGCGCGCGATCTCTTTGTTCTGCGCCGGAGTGTTGTTCGCCGCCTGCAACGTAGGCTTAGCGTCCGATGTGCTGGTGGCGCAGCCGCCGATCGCCAACACCAGGGAAACGAAAGCAAACGAAATGCGAATCATTCCGTAACCCCGCTCACTCCTCGATGGGTGAGTAATCGCGTGCCCACTCGTACGCCATGTAAGACGAGACGAGGTGGCAGACCCATCCAAGGAAGCCGCCGCTACCGATCCAGAGCCCGGGCGTGATGATCAGCCAAACGACCCCTCGCAGGAACTTGCCGTTGTAGAACTGGCCGAGGCCAGGGATGATGAACGACAGGACTGCGGCGGTACCGGGACGATCCATGCGTCCAAGGTGCGTCGTCCCCTGCTGTTGTCAACGGCCTCGCGCCCGGATTGCGCGGTAGCCGCAACTCTGGCACCAGTTGGGGTCGTGAAGCTCTCAGCCGATGCGTTGATCGCCCCATCACACCCAGTCGCGCGCTTGCCCGCTGAATGGGAAGAGCAGGTCCGCGCCTGGGGCGAGCCTGCGTATCGGGGAAAGCAGATCTTCGACTGGATCCATCGACAGGGCGTTCTCGACCCGGACGAGATGAGCAATCTTCCCAAGACTCTCCGCGAGCGCATGAAGGAAGAGGGCGGGGGCTGGCCGATCCACATCGTGTCGGCACACGAGTCGGCTGATCGGACCAAGAAGTTCCTCGTTGGCATGCCTGACGGCGAGAAGGTCGAGACGGTGTTGATCCCGCAGCTCCGCAACGAGCGCATCGTCACCCAGTGCATCTCGAGTCAGGTCGGCTGCGCCATGGGCTGCGTGTTCTGCGCCTCCGGCGTTGCGGGCTTGAAGCGCCAAATGACCGATGCTGAAATTGTCGCGCAGGTGCTCCTTGGCCGTCGCGAGCTCGAGCCCGGCCAGCGCATTCGCAACGTGGTCTTCATGGGGATGGGCGAGCCGCTTCACAACTACGACGCGGTTGCGCGCGCGCTCGTGTTGCTCACGCACCCCGACGGCATCGATCTTTCCAAGCGGCGCGTCACGGTCTCGACGAGCGGCCTAGTCAAGCAGATCGATCGCCTCGGCAAGGATTTCGACGGTCAGGTGCAGCTCGCCATCTCGCTTCACGCGGTGCGTGACGAGGACCGAAGTAAGATCATGCCGGTGAATCGAAAGCACGGGCTCGAGGAGCTGACCGACGCTCTGCGCCGTTATCCGATGCCAAAGCGCCAGCGAATTACCATCGAGTACACCTTGATCAAAGGCGTGAACGACTCAGTCCAGGACGCCACCGGGATGGTGCATTTGCTGCGCGGCATCCCCGTGAAGGTGAACCTCATTCCGATGAACCCGATCTCCGGGTCCGACTTGCAGGCGCCTGATTCGAGTCACGTGACCCGCTTCCAGGAACAGCTCACTCGGCGCGGCTTATCGGTGTTCGTCCGAAAGACACGGGGAGACGACGTCGCCGCCGCGTGCGGGCAGCTCGCGTTTCACGGCGAAGGTCCACGAAGCGCGAACTAGTGTTCGGCTCACAAAGGTAGCGGTCGAAAGCGAGTCTAGAGCGAGCCGGGTTGCGCGGAAGCGCGAGCCGAAGGCGACGCCCGGCGCGCATGCGCCGCCAAGGCAAAGCGAAGCGCATGCCGCGGAGGGAGGATTACGCGGTGGGGGTGGGTGGGTTGGATGAAACAAGCCAGACCACGTTCCCACTCGCCACAACGCTTTCGGATCCGCGAGCTAGAGGCTGCCGCGTGCTTTGAGGGCTTTGACGATATCGGGAAGCTCTTTGCCGACATCCTCGGGCGTCTTGATGGGCTGGAAGCGCGCGTCTGGGCCGTGCCGCTCGACACGCAAGAATGCCGGCTCGAGGAACGCGGTTAGCTCACCGACGAGCCGCTCGAACTGCACTGCTGGTTTTCCGTCGACCGTCTTGTTCACCGCAAACCAGGTCAGTTCAAACTCCGAGTCAATCGCCTCGGCATCGAGCACGAACGTGTTGGTGTTGAAGACGGGGATGCGCTCCTGGTCGAAGTCCTCCGGAAAGCGAAACGCCTCCACGATTTGTGGCTTCCCGTCGACTCGCGCCGGTGCGCCGCCCTTGTCGCCAGGTTCCTTGGGCGCCATCTCTGCAGTGAGCGCGGCGCCCGATTCGAGGTGCGCACCGATGATTGCTGGGTCGAGCGTCGCCGTCAGGTTGTCGACGTTCGACATCATCAGCGCGCGGCCACCGTGATCGCGAAAGTCTTTTAGAATACCCGAGCGGCGAAGCGCGAAGGTGAGGTCTCCGTGGCCTGGCGCATGAGACGACAGGGCGCCCGCGCCATCTTCGAAGAGTTCGCCTTCCGGTGTGACACGAAGCGAGATGAACTGCGGGAAGGTCTTGATCGGACAGCGCTCTGTGCTGAGCGACTCGGCCATCTGTCGAATCGCGTCGTCGGTTGCGAAGCTCGTCATGAGGTAGACCGGGATCGTCGCGTCCGCGCGCTCCGCCACAGCAGCGATGTCCCTGAGCTTCAGCTCGAGGAACGATTGGCCGTCGAGCACCTCCACCGCTGCCTTGACGACTCCGCCAAACCGGGTCGCCATGCCGCCCGCTAAGATCACGGCCGCGACTTCGCCCTGTCGCATCGCCTCGTGGCCGCGCTCCGTCAGCGCTCGCCGGACGTCGCCGCCCAGGGGGGGAAGGGCTTGGAGATCACCCTCGTCGGGGGGCTCCACGTGGCCAGTGATCCGGTTTTGGGACGCCCCAAGCTTGCCCTGTGCCAAGCGTTCTCTCAACGATTCAAAGGGGATATCCTCGAACCCGTACCGTTGAAGAAGTTGGGATGTCTCGGCGTCTATTTCTCGTGAACTCATCAGAATCGCCGAAACCCAAGCACTTTCTACACGCCCTGTCGAGCGGGCCACGGCCACTCCGCCGAGGGGGGATGACGGCGGGCCCAAGCAGACGTACAGATAAGAGAGGACCTATGGATTTCCTCGTTCGACTCTCGGCGATGCTCGCATTGTCGGTCGCGACGGTGGCCGCCATTCCGGTGGCGGCCGACTATGAGGGACCAGACGGCTATGGCGCCACGACGGCCTACGAGCTCGATGTCTCACACGATGGCTACGGGCGAGAAGGGCATGAGAGCGAAACCGCCGACCCGACGACGTACGTGATCATCGAAGCCGAGTCCGGCACGACCGAGCAGGTCGACGGCGAGACGGTCATCGTCGTTCAGGAGCCCGAGCCCACGGCCGCCACGGAGGCAGCCCCTCCACCCCCGCGGACCGTCGTCGTGGAGCAACCGGTTAGCCCTTGTTCCGAAGGGATTTGGGTCGATGGGTACTGGTCTTACGCTGATGGTGAGTACCTGTGGGTGGACGGGCACTGCGTCGTGGAACGCGTGAACTACGTCTTCGTGCATCCGCGATGGGACTATTACTCGAACGTTTGGTGGTTCGTGCCCGGGTACTATCGGCCGTGGGGCGTGTACGTCGGCTTTGGATACTATCGACCCTGGCATTGGTACCCGCCGTACCACCATCCCTACTACCACAGGGGTCATCCGGCGCCGGTGCGCAGGGGTGTTCCGCATCGGCCGACGACCGTTCGCGGGACGACGGTTCGGCGAACCCCCAGTCACGGGGTGCTCAGTCGGCCTGGTTACGCGCCCGGACGCACCAGCACCGTGGAGCGCCGGCCTCCGCGCACGTCCACCGTTGCGCGCTCGCCGACGATCAGGCGCTCGGCGTCAGTCACGCGCGCACCCGCGGTCACGCGCATGCCTACAAGAGCTAGAACGGTCACACGTCCGCCCTCCCGCACCTCCACTGTGGCCCGCGCGCCCACGGTCACGCGCTCTCCGTCTTCCAGCCGCCCGACCACCGGTCCGAGTCGAACCAGCGGCGCACGTCGCCCGAGCGCCAGCCCATCGAGAGGGGGAAGCTCCGGCCGATCGAATGCCAGCCCCTCTCGAGCCCGCAGCTTCGGCCGTCCCAGCTTCGGGGCATCGCGTTCCAGCGTCGGACGGGGCGGAGGCTTCAGCAGGCCGTCTTCGGGGGGTTTTGGGGGGTCCCGTAGCGTGTCCCCCGCCCGCGGCCGTTAACCCCTTGTCGACTCTTTGCTCGGTCGCGAGCGCGATGTAACCCTACATAGGGGAAGTGCATCTAACCCCAGAAGAGCTTCCGTGCGCCGTCGCTACCGAGAACCAGTCGTCATTGCCTTCGCGCTCGCGTTGATCGCGTCGCTATCGGTGCATCTTCCCGTCTACGAGGTGCTCGGCGGGCTGGCCGACCGTTTTCGGGCGGAGGCCGACGAGGCAAAGCAGGCGAGGCACTTCGATCCGGTCGAGGTTGATTTCGAGTTCCCGGACGACAGCAAGTCCGAGCGGGCCCGGAAGAAGCCACGGCAGCAGGAGCGGGCGAAGCGCGAGCGGCAGGCAAAGGCCGTGCAGGAGCAAGCACTGGCGCAGCAGCAGGCGGAGCGGACCGATAACCCTCAGCAGCCGCCGATTGAGGCGCCTCAGGCCGTGCAGCAACACAGCACCGACCCCGACGTGGAGCCGCCCGATAACGCGCAGTTCGTCGCGGAGCAGAACAACCGGGTCGAAGAGGAAACCGTTGCCCGGGTTCGGAACATGATTCGCGACGATCAGATGCCGGCCCCGGACCGCCAGGAGAAGCCG
>JAFDFW010000089.1 GCA_019309605.1 Deltaproteobacteria bacterium
TCGGGTCGTCGAGGCAGACAGCGGAGCAATCGGCGGCAAGCAGAGCGCCGAGTTCCAAGTTCTCGCGCAGACCGGCGAAGATTGGATCGTCGCCTGCGGCGCGTGCGACTACGCGGCGAACGTCGAGGTTGCCCAGGCAGGCCGAGCGGCACCTCCCGCCGCCCAAGCGACCGATGCCGCAGCGCTAGAGAAGGTAAAAACGCCCGAAACGCACTCGATCGAAGAAGTGGTCTCCTTCTTCGGCGCCGAAACCACTGCCGCCCACACGCTCAAATCCTTGCTGTACGTCGCGGGCGATGAAGTCGTCTTGGCAGTCGTTCGCGGAGACCACGACATCAACGAGATCGGCCTCGCCCGGTACCTCGGCGTCGGGGAGGTACTGCTCGCATCGGATGCCGCAGTGAAAGAATCCACCGGAACCGAGATCGGCTTCGTGGGCCCGGTGGGCTTCGAGGGCCGCATCATTGCGGACCCGGACGCAGTCGCTGTGCCGAACGCGATCGCCGGCGCGGGAGAGACGCCCTACCACTACAAGAACGTCAACTACGGCCGGGACTTCGAAGCAGACGTGGTCTCGATCCGCCGAGCCGCATCCGGCGACCCCTGCCCCAACTGCAACGGCAAGCTCGAGCTCTACCGTGGCATCGAAGGCGGGCACATCTTCGTCCTCGGCACCCACTACACCGACAAGATGAACGCGACCTTCCTCGACCAGGAAGGGAGTAGCCGCTCGATCGTCATGGGCTGCTACGGCATCGGCGTCACCCGCCTGATCGCGGCCATCATGGAGCAGCATCACGACGAGCAGGGCATCCGTTGGCCGGTCCAGGTCGCGCCCTACGCGGTGATCATCACGCCGATCGGCAAAGACGAGGAACCTCTCGCGCGGGCCACCGAAATCTACGAGGCGCTACGAGCTGAGGGCGTCGAAGCCCTCCTCGACGATCGGTCCGAGCGGCCTGGGGTCAAGTTCAAAGACGCCGACCTTCTCGGGATCCCTGTCCGAATTACCGTCGGCTCTCGGGGCCTGAAACAGGGTACCGTCGAGCTCAAGAAGCGGACCGAAAGTGAATCCCAAGACGTTCCGGTGGACGGCGCGGCTGCTGCAGCGCGCGCGGCATTGGCCGAACTCGGAGGCTGAGCGCGTGCCCCGCTACGACGACCGATACGAAACCGCGAAGTGGCGCACGGCCTGGTTGATGCTCGGCTTCTTGGTGCTGGTCGCTGTCGGCATCGTCACCGTTCTGCGCCCTGAACTCGAGGACGAGCCCACCGAGGACACTCCAGCGGAAACGGCCGAAGTGGAGACGAGCGACGAGTCGGGCAGCGACGAGCCTGTGCAAGAATGAAGCGCAGGCCCGCCTATTACGTATAAAGAGGCGTGTCGGCAACTCAATCTTTGCGTCCCACCTCACTGATTTGCAATCTTGTAGAGAGCGTGGCTCATCGCGGACTCATCGCAGTGGTGGTCGCGGCGGCGCTCCTCGGATCGCCTCCCGCACCGGTCTACGCATCGCCCGACGTGCCGATGTGCGTCGCCGATCCACCTCCGGTCGACACCCAGCCGATCAGCATCGTCCAGTGGCGCGGGCCGATGTGCGGCCCATACCTGAGTGCCTTCCAGGTCATGGACGCACAGCCTCCCGAGGCACGGGCAATCGAGGCTTATCACGAAGCCGCCAAACAGATCGCGGCAGCAAATTACGAAGAGGCTCGCCTGCAGCTCGACCTGGCCCACCGGGGACTCCCCGTGATCAGCGATCGCATCGCCCTTCGGAGCGCCCGACTCGAGCTCCTGCGGGACCAGCCGACACGGGCGGCAGAGTTCTTCACCGAGGCCTCGAAAAGCCCGCATGAATCGGTACGGGTCGAGGCTAGCTTCGGCCGAGTCCTCGCCCTCCTCCGGGCGGGCGACCCAAGCGCCGACCAAGCCCTCCGCGACCTACTCTCAGCTTACCCTTCGATTCCCAATCGCACTGAGCTTCTCTTTGAGCAGGTTCAGAGCCTTCTGCGCCAAGCGCAGTACGCCGAGGCGATCGGGGCCATGCATGCCGTCCGTGTCGAACACCCCGGAAGCCGCATCGCTCCATGGGCCGAGTCCGAGCTTAGGCGCCTAGCAGCGCTCGGACATCAGACGCCATCCATGACCGATGAAGAGCGAGTGCGCCGGGCACGCTACCTCGTGCGCAGCGGCCCACTCCAAGACGCGAAGGCTACGATCGCCGAGCTCCTGGATCGTCCTCTCACCGGAGAACAACACACGGAGGTTCACTACCTGGCGGGTCGCCTCGCTCGTGATGAGGGTCGCTGGAAAGTCGCGGAGACGTATCTGCGCACCGCACAACTCTTCCCCATCGACGATGTCGCTACGGCCCGACGCATCGAGCTCCGCGCGAACGATATGGCAGAAACCGCCGACGCGCGGGAGCCCGGCGAGGCGCTCCGACAACTCGCAGGATTGCGCGCGGGTCGGTCGAACGCGTCGATCCCGTCGAGTCGACTCGTCGACATGGTGCGTGTCGCTTCCGCGGCCGGACTCGCAGAAGAGGTCGACGGCATCCTCGTCACACTGAGTTCACGGGCTGGGGCCCCTTCGAACGTGCTTTTCGAAGCAGCGATGGCCGCCGCCGGAACGGGCAGCGAGAATCTGCTCATCCCGCTGCTGAAAGGCATCCTCCAACGCCCGAACTCCCGCTACCGGGCGGCCTCTATCTACCATTTGGCGAGGGCTCACGAACGCGCTGACAGGCCGACCGAGGCAGCCCTCTTCTTCACGCAGGCCAAGGCCACCGCCGAAGCTGATGGCGACCGCTACTACCAGATTTGGTCGAAAAACGGCCTCGAACGAGTGCAGCATGGCGCCCACAGCTCCGGCCAAGAGGGGTTCTTCCAAGGAGAGGAGCAAGCGATTCTCAGGCCACCTCGAGCATCCGACCGCGCTCTGGCCAACCGGCTACAACCGATCGCTGAGCTTCACACGATCAGTTATCCCTGGATTGCGCGTGCGGCGGCTCTGCTCCGGGTGGGGGAACGCGATGCAGCGACCGCCGAGCTCTTCGAAACCTACCTGACCTGGCGCCACGCGCTCGGCAAACCCATCGCGCGAGCGGGCCTCACCTGCGTCGCACGGGCCGACGGTCGAACACAGGAACCGATCCCGAGCGACGTTCGTGCAGCGCGCCTCCAGCTTTCCGATGAAGACCGCGCCACACTCGCCACCGTGGCCGCAACGCTCGGAGACATGGGAACAGCCGGTGGCTTTGCGGGTCCCGACTTCATCGATACCTTGCCGCGCGCGTACGAATGGCTCGCCGCTCCAGCGGCCAAGCGATACGGGCTCGACCCCAACGTCTTACTTGCAGTCATGCGCGTCGAGAGCGCCTATCAAAAGCATATCGTGTCTTACGCCGGCGCCGTCGGTCTCATGCAGATCATGCCGCGAACGGGAGAACTGATCGCGCACTCTCTCGGACACGACGATTTCACGCCGGCCGACCTCCTCGACCCACGGCTCAACCTCGAGTTCGCCGCCTGGTACCTGAGCTCCCTGATTCACCGGTTCGACGGACGACTGCCATTGGCCATCGCCGCCTACAACGGCGGTCCCCACAACGTTCGCCGTTGGATTCAAGAGAGCGCCGATGGAACGCCCCTCGACGTCCTTTTGGAGCGAATTCCCTTCACGCAGACTCACCGCTACGTCCGCAAAGTGTTGGTGCACTACGAGGCGTACCGGCAGCAACGCGAGTTGCCTATGCCGCAGATGTCGGTACATCTACCCGTCCAGCGGGTCGACCCGCTCGCGTTCTAGGAGGATGACGATGTCCGAAGAAGTCGATGCGGTTGTGATCGGCGCCGGGGTCGTCGGTCTCGCCTGCGCCTATTCGCTCTCCCAACGCCTCGACTCCGTGGTGGTCATCGAGCGAGAAGTCGGACCGGGGCGGGAGATCTCGAGCCGAAACAGTGGCGTGATTCACGCTGGAATCTACTACCCGAAGGACTCGCTCAAGACGAGGATGTGCATCGAAGGAAATCAGCGCCTCTACGCATGGTGTGAGACGCACCAGGTGCCCTACAAACGCACTGGGAAGCTAATCGTCGCAACGAGCGCCCTGGACGAGCAGCGTCTTCGCGCGATCGCCCGCCACGCCCAAGACGTGGGTGCCGGCGAGCTTCGACTGATGAGTCGGAGTGAGACCAAACAGCAGGAACCGGAGCTGCGTTGCGAACTCGCCCTTCGTTCCCCTGCCTCGGGCGTGGTCGATGTTCATGAGTTCATCGCAAGCCTCGTCCGTGAGATCAAAGAAGCCGACGGTGCAGTCGCCTACCACACCGAAGTAAAGGCGATTCGGAAAGCCAGAGATGGCTGGACCGTTCAGACCACTGACACGGCGGGCAGCCAAGAGGAACTATACACGCGGCGGATCGTGAACGCGGCCGGCCTCTCGGCTCTCGACGTGGCCAAAACGTCGGGGCTCCCCGACACACAGCCGCCTTGGCAGCTGCATCTGTGCAAGGGCTCGTACTTCGCGCTCGGTGCAGGTGCGCCACCTACGCGGAACAGTTTGATCTATCCACTGCCTGAAGGGGGCGGCCTGGGCGTTCACATCACGGCCGACATCTCGGGCGCACGGCGCGCCGGCCCGGACGCGGAGTTTATCGACGCCATCGACTACTCGGTCGACGAATCCGGAGCCGAGCGCTTCGCTACAGCCATTGCGCGCTACATGCCCGGAATCCGGCCGGAGCACTTGACGCCAGACTACAGTGGGATCCGGCCCAAGCTCGTCGGCCCTGAGGGCGGATTCGCGGACTTCGTCATCGCCCACCCCTCCTCGCAGCCGGGGATGGTGCACCTAATTGGCATTGAATCCCCAGGGCTTACGGCGTCTCTTGCCATCGGCGCGCACGTGTCCGGTGTGATCGGATAGGGGTTGCGTACCCGCCTGCGGGTATGCATAACCCGGGCCTCAAAAGGAGTGTCATGAGCCATCGAATCTTGATCATCGGCAGCGGACCTGCAGCCCACACCGCGGCGATTTACGCAGCACGTGCAGAGCTGAGCCCCGTGCTTTTCGAGGGTTTCATGGCGGGCGGTGTCGCCGCCGGAGGCCAACTCACCACGACAACGGACGTCGAGAACTTCCCCGGCTTCCCCGAGGGCATCATGGGTCCCGATCTGACCGATCGCTTTCGCGCGCAGTCGCAGCGATTCGGTACGACGATCCACACGGAAACCGTCAACGAGATCGACTTCTCCAGCCGGCCCTTCCGCTTCAAGGCCGACTCTCAAGAAGGCAGCGCCGACTCGGTCATCATCGCGACGGGGGCGACCGCGCAGCGACTCGACATCCCGGGCGCAAACGACGGAGAGCTCTGGCAAAAAGGCATCTCGGCCTGCGCCGTGTGTGACGGCGCGCTGCCTGCTTTTCGCAACCAGCCCCTCGCCGTGATCGGCGGCGGCGACTCCGCAGTGGAGGAGGCCTCGTTTCTCACGAAGTACGGTTCGACGGTGTACATCCTTCACCGCCGCGACGAGCTCCGCGCCTCGAAGATCATGCAGCAGCGCGCTCTCGACAACCCGAAAATCGAAATGCTCTGGTCGCACGTCGTCACGCAGGCCAAGGGCGCCGACTTCCTCGAAGCGATTCGCGTCAAAGACCTGAAGACCGATGAGGAGCGGGACATCCCGGTGGCGGGTCTGTTCTTCGCGATCGGTCACACGCCGAACACCGCGTTCCTGAACGGCCAGATCGACATCGACGAGCAGGGCTATATCGTCACGAAGCCCGACTCGACCGAGACCAACATCCCCGGCGTCTTCGCCGCGGGTGACGTTCAGGACAAAAAGTGGCGGCAAGCGATCACCGCCGCCGGCTCCGGCTGCATGTCTGCCCTCGAAGCGGAACACTTCCTCACGGCCAATCCTAGGCAATAGCGTGGGGGCAGTCGGGCGGGGCAAACGGCCCGCCAAAGGCGTCCGAAAACAACAGCATCACGGGCTGAAGCCAGCACCGTTCCCGGTTTTGCGCTCGCGGCGCTCTTGCTTGCGCCGCACGGCGTCAGCACGGCGCTCCCTGGTTTTGCTCGAGGGCACCCGCCCCGTATGCGCGGATTGTTCTTCGTGGTGCTCATCGAAAGCGCCAGGCTGTGTGCCGAGCTCGAAGAACGCCACCTCGCGCTTGGCGCGTTCCCCTACCCGCAGCGGCACGATCGCGGCCCCTACCCCCGCGCCCACGTAAACCGCGCCCTTCGGGTCCTGCGCCCCACGAGAACCATACAGCCCGTGAATGTACTTATGGCCAGCGAGCTTGCCAACCGAGAGCTCGTGAAGCCGAGCGACCGTGACCTGACCGGCGTGAGTGTGTCCGGAAAACACCAGCGGGACCCCGGCGTCCCAGAGCGCATCGGCTTCCTCCGCGATGTGCGAAAGCCCGATCACCGGCAAGTCGGAGCGCAGCCCTTTCACCGCCTCGCGCCGATCGGCATGCCCAGTGTATGCGTCGTCTAAGCCGACGACTTGCAGCCGCTGATGCCCGATGCTGACGGTCGTATGCGCATTGTCGAGGACCTCGGCTCCGCCGCGCACGAGCGCCTTTCGAACCGGTTCCGCGCCCGCCCAGTGGTCGTGGTTTCCGAGGGACGCAAACACGGGGGCGTCGATCTTGCTGATGACCTCGGTGAGGTCGTCGAGATACACCTGGCTGTGGCAAACGAAGTCACCGCTGATGACGACGATGTCAGGCTTGCCCGCATTGGTCATCGCGACCGCGTCGTATTGGACCTCCATCGGCGTGACGCGACCGACGTGCAAGTCGGTCAAGTGCCCGACCCGTACCCCTTCGAGGTGCTCGAGAA
Organism: Deltaproteobacteria bacterium; assembly: GCA_019309605.1. GTDB lineage: Bacteria > Myxococcota_A > Polyangia > Polyangiales > Houyiibacteriaceae > SG8-38. The sequence continues at coordinate 6,859 of JAFDFW010000089.1, forward strand.
AGCACTCGGGACCTGCAAACCGTCGAATGCGAAACCGGCGCGACGTGTCGTGCCAAGGGTCCCGCTCCCGCAGGAGCTTCTTTCGAAACTTCCGGAGCCCTTCAATGGTGGCGGATCGACCCATGTCTAAACCAATGTAATCACTTCGCTCAATGCCCGCACGAACCTGGCGGCGGACGTTTTTGCGTCAATCTCGAGACGGGCACGTCTGGGCCCTGAGAACGGCGCTGGCTCTTCTTGCGGCGAACCCGCCAGATCACATAAGCGCCGGCGGACGCGACGATCAACCCTGCCATGATTTGCTGCCACGGCATACCGAACCTTATCCGAAAGCCTATCCGAAGCCCAGGAGTTGGCCGCCCTGATAGACCACGAGGGACGCTACATAGGCAAGCACCGTCATGTACGTGAACAGGAACACCGGCCACTTCCAGGACCCGGATTCCCTTCTCACTACGGCGAGTGTGCTCATGCACTGACAAGCCAGCAAGAAGAAGACCATCAG
>JAFDFW010000618.1 GCA_019309605.1 Deltaproteobacteria bacterium
GCAACGGAATCCACGAGAATGCAAGGACGCACAGAAACACCCACAGAAAAGAAGGAAGATGCACGGTGCATAACTGCGGCAAGGTGGAGTTTTGTCTGCCAACAAAACTGCAAGCGCCTCGCGCGAGCGTGTCTTGCGCGCACGCTCGGCACTTGACGAACGCGCTCAACGCCTGCGGCTTATTCGCGCGTGCGACACAACATTCCGTCTCGACAATGCGATCGCGATGCTTATGCTCATCGGGTGGGGGATCTGAAACATCGAATCACTGTGCGGCTCACTGACGCGCACGCGGCTCACCTCGAAGACCTCGCAGGAGCAAGCGGACTCACGCGCAACGAAGTCATGCGACGTGTGCTCTTGAACGTTGGCATTCCAAGCGCGCGCGCACGCCAGGAAGTTCAAGATATGCTCCGGATTCAGCGGGAGCAGAACCGCCTCGGGGGTTTGCTCAAGAAAGCACTTACAGAGCGAGAGGAGAAGACCGAGCTCCGCCGCACCCTCATGGAAGTAGAACGCAATGGGGCCGAGCTCAGGCGCGTCATCGCGCACCTCGTACGCTCCCGATGATCATCACGCCCAAGCAGCCAAGAAACGATAAGACCAGCTCTAGTCTTTCCAAGCTCGTCCCCTACATGCTTCGAGGAAAGGGTGCAGAGCGATGCACCTGGTACATGGCCGGGAACCTGGAGGGCCTCGATCGCCGCGAGGATGTGGGGCTTGCAGTTGACGTCATGGAGTTGCTTCAAGAGGGAAATCTCAGGGCCAAGGGAGACAAGACGTACCACCTGGTCGTCTCGCTTCACCCAGAAGACCGGCGCCTGACATTTGCGGAGCTTGATGACGTCGTTCGCCGCACCGTGCGCGCGGCAGGCCTAGCGGAACATCAATACATCGCCGTACGCCACAGCGAGCAGGAGCACGAGCATCTTCACATCGCTGTGAACAAGATCCATCCGGAGACGCTGAAGATCCATCACCCCTACAAAGCTATCTACGCGTATCAGGCGCTTGCGGGCGTCCTCGAAGGAGAGCTGGGCCTACGCAAGGTGGACCGGACGAGAAGTCCTTCGCAGAGCCACAGAGCTCGCAACTTCGAGGCCAATCAGGGCCTCGAGAGTTTTGCTCGCTGGGCACGTCGAGAGATCGGCGACGCCACGGAGCTCGATCGCATCGGATCGTGGGCTGCTCTCCATGAAGAGCTGACGCGTTTCGGGGTACGTCTGGTCCGGCGTGGCAATGGGTTTGCGATTGTAGATGCGACAAGGGTGACTCTGGCGTGTAAGGCATCGGCCTTGGGACGTCGGTGGTCCAAGCAAAGGCTCTGCGATCGATACGGCGAGTTCGTTCCGGGTCCGACATCGGCCGAGGTCGGGCGCGAGCAAGTGGACGCCTATGTGGAACGGCCGCTTGGGCGGGCGCCGGACGACGGACTTTGGAGCGAGTACCGGCAGGCGCTCGGCGCCGCGCGGACTCAGCGAGACGAGCAGCGCGAGGCGTTGTCCTCCAAGGTCGATGCAGCCCGAGCTGCGCATCGACGGCTTTTCAAGTTGAGGCATCACGCGATTGCGGCGATCCCTATCCCGGGGCGCGACAAACACAAATTGTACAAGACGCTCTCTTTCGAGAGGAAGGCTGCCGAGCATAAGCTTGGGTCGACGATCAGAAGATGGCGAACGGTGAGCGTCGACACACACCCTGGGTCTTGGAAGGAGTTCTTGGCCGCACGGGCCGCTCGAGGCGACCAGAGGGCCATCCGTCGCCTCAGGGGGCGATTGCGCGGGGTGGCGATCGAGGGCGATGACAACAGACTTCGGGTCCTGCCCTCTCACAGTGTGCGGACGAGTCGGGGCAGTATCGTTCACAACCTGTCTGGTGGTGTACGGCTCCGAGAATCAGCGGGATCGATCGAACTACTTGGCGATCCCGGCGATGATGCGCTCGAGCAGTTGGTGCGGGTCGCCAAGGAACGCTTCGGAACGAAGCGCGTCACACTGCTTGGGCGCAAGCATATCCAAGAACGACTGACGGAGATGGCAGCCAAGCGAGGTTTGGAAATCACCGAGGAACGTGAGCGCTGACGTCCGCGCTTGCTAACTCCGCAGGTTGGAGACCTCGTCGCCAGCTCATTGTCGAAACAGATATTGGTCGAAGCTCTACCGTCCGCGACGGTGGATCCAAGCATCACCGTAGATGGAGCGCGAGGGTCAGCAGGAGATTCTTCGACCGTTCCACTCGCAAGCCTGGCGTCACACCGCAAGAGGTAACTTCCGTTGGCGTCCTGCGGCCACCGGCTCGCCTAGCTACGCGCGAGGAAAGAACAGAAGATTGATCAGCAGCTCGTCTGCAAGCGGGGTACGGGCATGCTCACGCTCCTGGCAGGCATTGGCCTCTGCGACGGCAACGATGATCTGCCCCGCGACGCCCGTGGAAGACGGCCGCCGACCCGGATCGACCTCCTGCTACCCCGGGCCGCTGTTGCTACCCGAGCGACCGCCTTCGCCG
>JAFDFW010000619.1 GCA_019309605.1 Deltaproteobacteria bacterium
GGGGCCGAGATCAGCGAGCACCAGATCCGCGAGCGGCTAAGCATCATTCAGCCCTACACACACTGGATTCGGAGCTTCTCGTGTCGAGAGGGAAACCAGGAAACGCCACGCATCGCACATGAAAACGGTTTGAAGACCATGGTCGGGGTGGTGTTGTCGGAGGACCTCGAGTTGAACGAAATCGAGCTCCGCAATGGAATCGAGGTTGCCCGTGCGGGGCATGCCGACATCTTTGCGGTGGGCAACGAAGTCATGCTGCGCGAAGACCTGACCGAGGACCAACTGATCGATTTCATCGAGCGCGCGAAGGCCGCCGTGCCCGGTGTCCCGGTGGGCACTGTCGACGCTTATTTCCTCTTCGAGAACCATCCCCGCGTGGCCGCGGCCTGCGATACGCTGCTGGTCAATTGCTATCCCTTTTGGGAGAGTTGCCCCGCCGAGTATGCCCCGTTGTACATGAAAGAAATGTATCGACGGGCGCAAAACGTCGCGGGTGGCAAGAAGGTCATCATCAGCGAGACCGGCTGGCCGACCGTGGGGTCCCCTTTTGGTGCGGCGGTGCCCTCGTACGACCACGCTCTCGAGTACTTCATTCGGACTTACCAGTGGGCGCACGACGAGGGCATCGAGATCTTTTATTTCTCGTCGTTCGACGAATCCTGGAAAGTCGGCGACGAGGGCGATGTCGGCGCGTACTGGGGGCTGTGGGACTCGCAAGGCAATCTGAAATATGAGCAGTAGAGCCATCCCGTGCTTCGTGACCGCAGTCGCTTTGCTGATTGCACCTGGGATCGCTGTCGCCAAACGTCCTACCCATGACCCGGGACGCAGCGAGTATCGGGCTCCCAAAGCGCAGCATGCGCCTACGGTGGACGGAGTCGCCGATGAAACCATCTGGAAGCGAGCCCGCTGGCACGAGCTCACGCATCGCTGGCTCGGCCCCGAGTATTCGGCTGAGGATTTCCAAGGTCGCTTCAAGGTCGTCTGGACGGCGAAGAGAATCTACATTCTCGGCGAGCTCGTCGACGACGTTCTGTTCGATAGCCATCGCAATCCGCTCATCCAGTACTGGGACGACGACTGTCTCGAGATCTTCTTGGACGAGGACTACTCAGGCTGCGATCACCAATACAACCACAACGCGTTCGCCTACCATATGTCGCTCGACAACCAGGCGATCGACATCGGCACGGACAAGTTGCCCCACAGCTACTCCCATCACGTGCAGAGTCGTTGGCAACAGCACGGCAATAAGATTGTCTGGGAGCTGGCGATCGACGTCTACACGGACGACTACGTCGACGGTTCGGACAAGAACGTACCCGTGAAGCTATCCGCCGGTAAAGTGATGGGGCTGATGATCGCCTGGTGTGATAACGACGGCAGCGAGCTCCGCGAGAACTTCATCGGCTCTGAATCCGCGCCCGGAGAGAAGAAAGACCGCGGCTGGATCGACGCCGGGCTGTTTGGCTCGCTGTTGCTGGTCGAGTGAATCGCTGCGGCCGATCGCGTTGGTTCAAGGGGAGGAGTAGTAGCCCGCGCCCTCATATAGGGGGTCGTTGCATGTGGAGCCCGCTGGCGTGCCGCACAGCACGTAGTTCGGCATCCGGAGCTCGTCCCAGAAGCCCCAGCCATCGTCCGTGGTCTTCCAGGTCTCGTCGAAGGCCTCGAAAGGGAAGATGGTCAATGGCCCGCCAACAGATCCTTCCCAGGTTAGGAGCAGGTCGTAGTACCACTTGGCGTTCGCGGGCAGCGCGGCGTAGGTCTCTATTACTTGGCTGGGAGTGGTCTGCCGCCACTTCCAGCCGGTCTCGCCGACTACGATCGGCAAAGACTCACCGACTGTGACGGTCGTGCCCGACGCATCGAGGTACGGGTAGTCGTAGACGACCTGGTAGTTGTCCTGGGCGGTGGCGAGCGCCTCGTTCATCATGGCCTCCGCCCGCAAAGGGCCGGCCTCAACCCCGGTCTGCTGCCAGTCCCATTGCCGGTAGTTGGTGATCGGGTACATGTGGATGGACACGAAGTCGAGGAGCGGCAAGATGGTGTCCGGCTTCGAGCCATTCCTGTCGCCACCCACGGAGTTCAGGCCCGCGTAGAAGGTGTAGTCATCGTCGGCCGTGACAGGCTGCGTCACGTTGTTGCGGGTCCGGGTGATGTAGCTCTCGAGGCAGTTCAACGGCATGTACCTCGAGAAGAACGATGTCTCGTTGCCGACGCTGACCGTGACGACGTTGGAATAGGTGCTGGCCAGCCGGATGCCGATGTCGACCTGCTCGTCGTTGCCCGCGCTCTCGCAGGACTCGTCGGCCAGGCCCCCGAGATAGATCCCCTGCTGGAACCGCATTTCCGGGAAGTTCTCCGCTGCGAGCCGCAGGATCTTCTCGGACACTGCGTCTGCGCCGAACAAGCGCAGCAGGTCGTAGCCGACGGTTTGCAACAGGCCGAGGTCCTCCAGGACGTCGGCGTCACTCGGTATTTCCCCGACGTCCGGCCCACCGGCCC
>JAFDFW010000620.1 GCA_019309605.1 Deltaproteobacteria bacterium
GCTTTTCTCATCGCGGCGCCGATGAGAAAAGCCTGATTGGACGAAGTGCTGGGTCGCGGGAGGGGGAGCGTGGACGGTTGAGTTGGTGGGGTGGTTGGAGCAGGGTCGGTTAGGGCGATCGTTTTGTTGCGTTGAGTACGAGTTTTCTGTCGATGCGCGCAGCATTCTAGCGGCCGCGTCTTGGTCGACTCGAAAACGCGGCGTGCGGATACGGAGGCTCGGGTTTCAGGTCAGGTTGGCAGCCGGCTAGGGCACGCTGAAGCGAGGCCACTCGGCAAGGAGTGTGATCCGAGTGCTGCCGCAGTGGGGACAACACGGCCTGTCCGCTTGGTCATCGTCGCCCGGGTATTGGCGATCGTCGATTTTGGCGAGTTGGCCTAACGCTTCTAGGAGGTCAGCGATCTTGAGCGGGCCAGCCGTGTCGGTGGGCTTCTGGAGTATTAAGAGCAGCCACGCCCGGCTCGACAAGTTTCGCTTCGAGTGGTGCCACAGTCCGTAGTACCGGACTTTGTGAAAACCACGCGGCAGGACGTGCTGTAGAAAACGCCGAAGGAACTCGACGCCCGGCAGTCGCATGGTTCGCCAGACGTCGGCGTCGCGGTCCTTATAGCGGAACGTAACGTGCGTGTCATCCATGCCGAGAATCCGTGCATTGCTTATGGCGATGCGGAACACATACCGCGACAGGTAGTTCAACACGGCGTCGTTGCCGTGGCCGTAATGCTTCAAGAAGGATACCCACTCACGATGCCAGACAGCGGCCGGGATACTTGCGAACAGATCCGGCTTTTGCTTCTCCAACGCATCGCGGAACTTCGCGGCGATCTTTCTGGATAACACGCCTACCGGCACGAGAAATTCTCCCCGGGCCGGCTCCCAGTGCTCGCCGTCGGTGGTGATTCCGCCGCCGGTGATCAACATGTGGACGTGCGGGTGATAGCCCAGTTGGCCGTTCCAGGTATGCAGAACTGCGAGAATGCCGGGCAGCGCGCCGAGGAGACGTTTCTTCGCAGAGAGTTCCTTGACCGCTTCGGCCGACACCTTCATGAGCAGGCCGTACATGTACTTCTGATGGCGTTCGAACACGCCGCGTAACTCCGACGGCACGGTCGCCACGGCGTGAAAATAGACGCACGGCAGCAACTCGGCCTCACGCTTTTCGAGCCACTCTTGCGTTTGTTTTCCATGGCATTTCGGACAGGCCCGATTGCGACAGCAGTGGAAACACCAGAACGGCTTACCACAGTCATCGCATTGATGCAGCTTGCCACCCAGTTCCTCGGTGCAACAAGCCGCGATATCAGAAAACGCTCTTTTCTGTGATGGCATCATCACCTGCCCGTACTGCGACCGGTACTCGGGGCCGAAGCGACGGACGACGTCTGCCAATTCGATGTCCGCTTTCGGCAGACGCCCGTTCCTGCTCGGCGAGCAAATGTTCGAATCAACCATTCTTCGGCCTCCTTCCTTCGAAGAGACCGTCGGTGGTCTGACGGAGCAGTTGTCGGAGATTCTCGCGCAACGGCTCGCTCAGGTGGGTGTAGATCTCCGTGGATCGTATGCTTGAATGTCCCAGCAGGAGTTGAATGATGCGGATGTCCACGCCCCGCTGGAGCATGTGCGTGGCGAAGCTGTGGCGGAGTGAGTGCGGCCGGAACTTTTCGTCGAAGCCGCACGCGCTTCGCGCCTTGTTGAAAGCGGCCCGTGCCGTGGCGTCGGGCAGGTGCGTGACGATGCGACGACTGGGAAACAGCCACGTTCGGCTGCGATGGATCTTCCAGATGTCCCGAAGCATATCCAAGACGGAGTCTATCAACGGGAGCGCCCGTTGCTTGTTCCCTTTGCCGATAACGTGCAGTACCATCTGCTTCGAGTCGATCGCCGTGACCGGCAGCGTGACCGCCTCTTTGATCCGCAATCCATAGGCGTAGATGAGCGCAAAGCAACCGCGATAGACCGGCTTTTCGAGCGTGGCGATCAGGCGGCGACAATCCTGGTCGCTGCGGACGTCGGGCAACCGCTTCTGGCGTGGCTTGCGGACTTTTTTTTAGTCAGCAGGGGCCACTCGTAGCTCAGCGTATTGAGATAGAAGAACTTCAGCCCGGCCAACAGGGGTGCGAACGTGCCCTTGGCCACGCCCAGGTCATCGCGGACGTAGAGGATGTACTCCTGGACTTGTCGTTCGGTGAGTCGATCCGGCGGGACCATGTAGTAGGCGGCCAACTGACGAACGGCCCGAAGATACTCCCGCCTGGTCCCCTCGACCAGCCCGGCGAGCTTCATGTCCTGGATCATGCGGTTCCTGAGTTCTGACATCGTGATACCCTTTCATCAAGGCAAAGTTGAACTCCGGCCACGTCAGCCGGAAATCCAAACGTATCACACGACAGAACATCCAAGGCTCAACCCGCCAAACTCCGCACAACCGCCACAAGCCGCTCCCCCTCTCGCGGCGTAGCCGCTTCGTCCAACGGGATGAACTACCGTGTGAAGGGCACG
>JAFDFW010000621.1 GCA_019309605.1 Deltaproteobacteria bacterium
CATGCGGTGCGAAGGTGAACGCAAAACTGCTAGTGACACCTCCTTTACCGTCTGTGACCCAGCGCTCGTTTGGAACATGCTCGCTAATCGTGGTCTCACCCCGAAGCGGAATCCCAATCATGTTGTATTTCCAGTGATGACGCTGGCCGACAGCGGACCCCGTCACGTCGGTCACCTCGATCATGCCTACCATCCACTCGGGGATGTTCATTGGGTCGGTGACGTACGCGAAGACCTCCGCGACTGGCACTTGGATCTTGATACTGGTGCTGATCGTCGGCATGGCTTCAGCCTCCTTTCAGTTGCGGAAGCGAAACGGGCACCCCACCAGGGTTGAGATGCATGGTACATGCCAACCGAGAATTGTTGGTTATCGTTTGCGGATCACCAAATGCTGACGAAAGTTTTGCGTTTGGGGCGTGGGGGCGCAGCGGGTGCGCGACTCGAATAACAGGCTTTATTCCTGGTCGAGCAACCGATGCGTACGCAACAGCTGTGTTTGCTACGGCTGACGTTGGACTAACCCACTTGAAAAGAGGTCTGACCTCTTTTTCGTGAATGTCTACGTATGGAGGGGCACGGCGGGGCGCGATGCGGGGACCCAGCGGCGTAGCGAAGTGACAATCGGCACGCGTGCAACCACCCCCGATTGGGAGCGAGCGCCGAGGGGAGGCTTGCGTGGCCTCAGGCCTCAAGCCCCTCCGGCCACCTTTGCAAGCCGACCCGTCCGCAGGGTCCCCGTGTCGCGTCCCGCCGTGCCCCGGTTGTTCGTAGATTTTGACCGCGTTGACGCTGTCGGTCGATCATGGCGGGGTCTTGCGCTCGAACTTCATGAAGGCCCTAATCGCCGGCGTTCTTCCGCTCTTCGTCTATGTGGGCACCGCTTCGGGCTACGCGCATTGGCTCGATAGCGGGGAGTTCGTCGCTGCTGCGGCGGATTTCGGCATCTCGCATCCGCCCGGCCATCCTCTTGCTGCAATCGTTCTCGGGGCGGCAAATCTGGCGCCCATCGGTGCGCTTTCGTTCCGGGTTGCTCTCATTTGCGCGCTCCTCGGCGCGGTGGCTGCCGTGGCATTGTGCTTCGCGTTCGAAAGCACCTTGAGGGTGGGTGGCATGATTCGGGAGTCGTTGCGGTTCCCCCTCGCGCTGGGCGCTACCTGGTGGGTGGTCGGAACCCAGGCTTGGTGGTTCCAAGCTGTGCGGCCCGAAGTGTACGCACTTCAAATGGCACTGTTGTGCATCGCCATCGAGCGCCTGCTCCGAGTGTCGCTTTCAGGAAAGGACGGCGACGTCCGTCCGCTCTATCAAGCCGCATTGGCGTTGGGTCTCGCGCTTGCCAACCATCACTACCTCGCCGCCCTCGCTGTCGTTCCTTCACTCTGGCTGCTAGTCGGCGTCTGGCGAACCTGGGGCTGGCGGCCGTTCGCTTGGTCTGCCGGGTTCACGGGCGCCGGTTTGCTGACATATATCTACTTGCCTTTGCGCGCGCTTCGCGAGCCGTTCTTGAATCTGGGGGATCCGTCGAGCCCAGGGCGTTTCCTGTGGGTCGTCACGGCACGGGCGTTTCAGAAGAGCGTCTCCCAAGACGCGGCGGCGCCGTTCGGAGAGCGCTTCGCAGACGTCTTGCTCACGACCGGCGAGCACCTCCACATCGTGACCCTGCTAGTAGCGCTGCTGGGTGCGTACTTCATGCTGAGGGTCAAATCTGCCCGGAAATACGGCCTCTTCTGGCTGACGCTCTGGATTGTGTACGCCCTTGGGCGCGCTGCCATCGGCTTCGTTCGCGGCAATCCCGACGCGAACGCCTACTTCATGCTTTCGTACGCATCACTGGCGGTTTTTGCGGTGTTCGCGGTCGGCGTCTTGCTGTCCGCGCTCGCGGAGGCCGTGCCAAGCAGGCCAAGGCTCGGCCCCGCGCTCGCAACGGTCCTGGCCCTTGGGGCTTCGTTTCAGTTCATCCGCTCGGCGGAAGGGTCGACGCTAGCCAACTTCGTGGACACCGACGTGTTCGACGACGGCCTACGTCGTTCGCTACCGCCGCGCTCGGTCGTGTTGGTTCACAACCCCCAGACGATCTTTCGCTTTTGGGGCGGGGAAGCCGAGGAGCAGAATCGGCCCGACGTCACGATGATCCCTCTCCCATTGCTAACCTATCCAAGCCTGGTGGATCGCTTGCTGAAGAACGAGCCGGAGCTGACCCCACTGCTGCGGAGCTACGTGCTCGACGGAACCCTCAGCGTCGCGGAACTTCAAAGCCTTGCTGCGCTGCGGCCGGTATACGTCGAGATGGATGTGCGAGTGACGCGAGACATGATGGACCTTTTGGTGCCCGAGCACCTGTATCATCGCGTGTTGACGGCGGACACCACGGAGACCGACGAGGCGCGCGCCATGCATACGCACGCCAGGCTTTGGGGTGAGCTCTACCAGCGCATCGGGCAGCCGATCGAGGAGCACACGAAAACCCAGCTACTTTGGCGTCACTACGCGGATTCCCTCGGTGCCGGCCTGGCGTTGAATCCCCATGCCCGAGAGCTGCTGATGATGCGGGATGCCCTGAAGGCTGCGACGCCGGGCGAGCCCGTCGACGTCACGCCGTTTACAATCCGTTGATGACGGAGGCTAGCGCG